>JAIMBU010000394.1 GCA_023511325.1 Gorillibacterium sp. | reverse complement strand
TTCAATAGTTTGACATAGCCCTGCTTGATGATATATAGCGTATCTGAAAGCTGCTCCTCCAATACCAATGCTTGTCCCTTGCTGAACTTTCTGTGTTTAATCATCGAGCTAACCTTGGCGAGATCCTCGTCAGATAACGAAGCAAAGATCGGAACTTTGCTGGCGCATGGGTCCTTGGCATATTGGCAGGAAGTCTCTGCCATAATAACACCTCTTTCATGGTTCGATCGCTAGACCGCATTGGTTCAACGGTCTGCCAAACCATCCATAAAGGGATAGCGTTTATTGCTTATCTTCAATGGGGGCAAAGTGGCTCGTATCCTCACCACAAACCGGACAGATCCAATCCTCGGGAAGATCCTCGAAAGAAGTACCTGGTATGACGTCTTCCTCTGGATCGCCCATCATTGGATCATAGATGTAGCCGCAGGGCAGGCAGATATATTTTTTCATAGTTTAAGCTCCTTGTCATTAAATTTTAAAAGGAAAAAGACCCAGAGAGCCCATAATCATAAGAATCTTTACCCGGATCAAGATTACACGGTATAAATTCTTCTAATTATAGAGCTAAATCATCTAACCATTAAATGTATATCCTTTATGCTATAATCAAAAGTGCAGATTTTATTACTAAAGAGAGGTAATAGATATGAACTGTCCCTATAAAAATGAGGAAGAGCCGATATCTTCTGGAAATTATCAATATTCAGTACCCCTTACGGATAGGAGTCGTTTCAATCTACGAGCTGACTGCGAAAACTGTTTCGGCTTGTGTTGTGTCGCACTGTACTTTGCAGCCTCCGAAGGCTTTCCTCTAGACAAAGATGCAGGTCAGCCTTGCCTCAACCTACAGTCGGACTTTCGCTGTGGGGTTCACAATAGTCTCAGAACAATGGACCTTAAAGGCTGCAGTGCTTTTGACTGCTTTGGCGCTGGACAAAGGGTCGCCCAAGTCAGCTTTGGTGGCCACGACTGGAAGCAAGCGCCAGAATCCGCGAGGCAGATATTCGATGTGTTCTTGATCATGCGGCAACTCCATGAGTTGCTCTGGTATCTGGCCGAATCCCTGACGTTGCAACAAGCTCGTCCTATCCACGGTACGCTCAGCTCTATGCTCGACAAGACAGAACGCCTCACTCACCTCGGTCCCGACCTTCTCATGGAACTAGACGTTGCAGCACACCGGGCGGATGTTAACGTACTGCTCTTACAGGCCAGCGAACTCGTACGAGCCGAAACTTGTCGCGGCCAGCAGGCTCATTCAGGGCGTCAAAAGGCACTTGGCCACGGAGCAGACCTTATTGCAGCTGACCTCAGAAAAGCTAACCTCAGAGGTGTAAATCTGAGAGGGGCTTACCTTATTGCAGCTGACCTCAGAGGAGTCGATCTAAGTGGGACTGATCTCATCGGGGCTGATTTCCGAGATGCTGATCTTAGAGGAGCCACCCTCACCGAAAGTATCTTTCTTACCCAAGCCCAGATCAATGTGGCTAAGGGCGATGACTGCACAAAGTTACCACCGTCGCTCATTCGCCCAACACACTGGTCCACCTTTATAACATGAAGTCAGTGGACAACAAACTCTTTACGAATACGGGAATTTTTTGTTCAATTTATATAGTGGATCGTTTCATCATTTCGGTCATCATCTCTTCCATGCTGTTATGAGCAGGATCGATTCCATCAAGCTTGAGCTTCTGTTCAATCGCTGTCTTATAGGGCAGTGAAGCGGCAACCCCCTCGAATGAAATCACTCCGGCAATTACGCCATCCTTAATAAAAATGCTTGTATTTGGCTCCCTATCCGTGCGTGTCAAGCTAATATCACATTGCCGCTCATCAACCAGACCGATGGAGAACAGGGGCATTTCAAAGGCATTGAACAAAGTGATCGGTACCGCCCGTTGGTAGGGTACTGATTTACCGGCCATATTGAGTCCGGCAATCCTCCCTTGTTCAATCGCTCCTCCCCACAAGCCCTCCACTATGCCTTGGAACTCGGAAGCATCACCTGCTGCATACACATCAGCATGGCTGGTCTGCATGTTCTCGTTCACAACAATGCCCATCTCCACCTGGATACCCGCTTGGTGGGCAAGGACTGTGTTCGGTACAATTCCTATCGAGTATACAACATTCTCACAGGGTAGGAATGTGCCATCCTCCAGCTCAACACCCTGCACACAGTCTGTTCCAAGAATACGTTTCACTCCTTGACCAAGCTGAACGTTGACTCCGAACCCGATAATTTTCTCGGCGAGCAATGTTGAAGCCTGCTGATCAAGCTGTCTGATCATAAGTCGTGAAGCAGCTTCCACAATGATTACCTGATAACCCGCTTCGACAAAGGACCATGCAGTCTCGATACCCTGCACCCCGCCTCCGATCACGCAGATACGGTTTCCATTCAGCAGACTAGCTTTGATCCGATCCGCATCATTTCGATCTCTGATGTTGGCAACATTGCGCAAGGTTGCCCCGTCCATTGATAGCTTCCGGTTACTCGCCCCGGTACAGAGGAGCAGCTTATGGTAGGCAATAATCTGTCCATCTGCGGTCGCAACCGTTTTTCCTTCTGGATCAATCGTTGTGATTGTCCTGCTGCTGTGAACTTCGATCTTGTTCTTCTGATACCACTTTTCCTGTTTGATCAACACTTTCTCACTGTGCAGGTCCGAGAATAGTCCCTTGGACAGCTTAATTCTATTGTAGGGCAACGCGTCTTCTGCTCCGAAAATGGAGATTACTGCTTGCTCATCGTGATCCCTGATCGCTTTGGCGGCATGTACAGCGGCAACCCCGCTACCGACAAGGACATAATGCTTTTCTATCATCTATGTTTCCCTCCGTTTCCTCTTCGTTGAGCTAGATTGCACTGAGCAGCAGATCAGAAATGAACTCAGCTGCGTTTTTGATTTTGCGGGTTTTCTCCTCTTCCTTAGGGGAGAAGCGGACACGAATCGGAAACTCCACATGGGTCATTCCGGTTGTTTTAATCACGCCGGAAGTACTTTGCACCGTCATATTGGTTCCATTCAGATAATCCTGCACCACTTCAATCGCTTCCCCACTCCATCCGTAAGAGCCGAAGGCTACCGCGAGCTTACCTTCCAGATTCAGTGTCTTTAGCTGAAGCAAGATACTTTCTAGATTTCCGGTCATATCAGCATATTTGGTCGAACTACCGATCAGGACTGCGTCAGCCGCTTCGATACTGTTAAGAATATCTGCCGCTTCTGCCTTGTCCGCATCCCACAATTCAACCTCAATGTTGTTATCGAGAAAAGAATCCCGCAGGATATGGGCCATCTTCTTGGTATTATTCTTGATCGTTGTATAGACGATCGTGGCTTTCTTGCCTACAGTCGTCTCCGAACTGAGCGTGGCATAGAGGTCGATGTATTTGGCAACATCTTGCCGCAAAATAAACCCATGCGAAGGTGCAATCATCTCAATTTCCAGATCCTTGACCGCCTCAATCAGTGTCCGCACATATCTTCTATGCGGGTGAATGATCGCCTGATAATAGCCAATGTAATCGTCCTTGATATCAAATCCGGCTTCATCGGCGAAAAAATGCTCCACGGCTACATGCGTGCTGAAGATATCGCAAGGAAATAATATTTTATCCTCGATACAGTAGGTAATCATCGTTTCTGCCGTATGGAGATAAGGCGTCTCTTTGAACAGCAGTGTCTTCCCCCCAATATCGAGCTGGTCCCCGTCCTTAACAACAAGAAAATTACAATGCTGCAACTTGTACATCTGCTGGATCTCCGACACGGCGAGCTCCGTGCAGACAATCGTAGCTTTGGTAGCTTTAGAGACAAGTGCGGCCAAGCCACCCGAATGATCGGGTTCGGTATGGTTGATGACGATATATTGAATATCCAGCGGATCGATCACCTCAGCCAGTTGCTCCACGTACTCGCGGCCAAATTCCAAATCCACCGTATCAATGATTGTTGGCTTGCCTGTCTTGAGCAAATAAGAGTTGTATGTGGTCCCTTTTGTCAAGAGCAGGCGGTGAAAAGGAACCTCACGTTGATCGATTTTGCCCACCCAATAAGTATCTTTCGCGATCTTAAATCCTGGCTTCATCTAAATAACCTCCTGAAATCTAAGTTCAACTTATATAATTATTTCATTTTATCCCTCTCCATCGTCGCAAAAGCGGATTGAAATCAAATTCTAGAATTATTGCAATCTGACTGAGCTGACGCTTAAAAAAACCCTTCAACATAAAACAAAAAAAGCAGCCCTACCGAAAAATCCGGCACAGCTACTTCTACTT
>JAIMBU010000393.1 GCA_023511325.1 Gorillibacterium sp. | reverse complement strand
AGGGAATACCTCTTCGCATACGCCGGGCAAAAAGTGGCATGTGAGCATCATTGTCGTCCTGCTGATCTACTTGTTTTTACCTATTGTGGCAACCTTGCTGTTCTCTCTAGCCAAATCGTGGCAAAGTGAAATCATCCCAACAGGCTATACCTTTCAGTATTATCAACAGATTTTTATGGATTCCCGGTTTATCGCTGCGATTGGCCGAACAACTCTGGTTAGCGTGATAAGTGTAGTTGTCACCCTGACGCTGACAATACCCGCTATTTTTGTCTTGAATGTGTATTATCCCAAATGGGAAAAGCTCATGCAGATCGCGGTTATCCTCCCTTTTGCTTTTCCGCCAGTCGTCGCGGCTATTGGACTGATCAAGCTGTATTCATCCGGTCCATTCGCTATTACTGGAACGATCTGGATTCTCATCGGCGTCTACTTTATCATCATTCAGCCTTTTGTCTACCAAAGCGTGCGCAACAGCCTTGGCGCTATCCATGCTAAGGATCTGGTTGAAGCGGCTGAGGTGTTAGGTGCCGGGAAGATGGTTGCTTTTACCCGAGTGGTGCTGCCCAATATATTGCCTGGTACGCTTGTGGCTGGCTTACTGTCGTTCTCGATTGCTTTTGGCGAATTTGTCATGTCCCGAATGCTAGTAGGTGGCCAATATGAAACCATTCAGATGTATCTCTACAATCAGATGAAAACATCGGGCCAATCGGCTAGTGCCGTTGTCATTACGTACTTCTTGCTGATCCTGGTGCTATCGGCTATCGTGCTAAAGCTTGGTGGTTGGAAATCGAAGGGGTACAACAAGGGAATCAAACAGGAGGAGGGGCAGGAATGAGCTACGTTCAGATTGATCACGTGAAGAAAACCTATGATCAGGTACCCGTCTTGCGTGATATTTCTTTTACGATTGAAGAAGGGCAGTTTTTAACGCTGCTTGGTCCTTCCGGTTGTGGTAAAAGCACGCTGCTACGAGCCATTGCCGGGTTAAACGACATTGATACAGGCAGCATCGTCGTTGGGGGGAAGGATATTACCTCTTTGTCGCCCAAGGATCGACAGGTCGGCATGGTGTTTCAATCCTATGCTCTTTTTCCCAATATGACCGTTTTCGATAACATTGCCTTTGGCCTCAAGATGGATAAAATGAAAAAGGCTGAGTATACCCCTCTGGTCGAGGAAATGATTCGGATCATCGACCTTGAGGGCAAGGAAAACCGTTATCCGGTCCAGCTTTCCGGCGGACAGCAGCAGCGGGTTGCGCTCGCCCGTTCTCTTGTCAAACGGCCAAAGGTGCTGCTGCTGGATGAACCTCTCAGTGCGCTCGATGCACAGATCCGTCGCGCGCTGCGCAGTGAAATTCGCCAGATCCAGAAAAAACTCAATATGACAACCGTGTTTGTCACCCACGACCAGGAGGAAGCCTTGACGATATCTGATCGGATTATCGTGATGAACCAGGGCGGGATTGAGCAGGATGGAACACCGGAGGAAATCTATACAGCGCCAGAAACAGAGTTTGTAGCGCGCTTCATCGGTAGTTATAATGTATGGAGGAAAGAGCAGCTCGCGGGAGCGGGGATGCTGCCCATGCCAGAGGGTGAAATGTTTGCTGTACGACCAGAAGTGATTACGATTCTTCCGCATGCCGAGGAAAACAGCGCAACGGCGGGATACATGCTGGCAACCGGAAAAGTAAAGCAGTCCATTATTCTCGGCAACATCAAACGGTTTACGGTTGATATTCGCGGTTTAGACGTAACTGTGGATGTCCTGCATGATTCAACCATTCACCGCATTGGGGAGGAAATGGACGTGGACCTGACGATTCCGCTCAGCAAATGCCAACCGCTCAAAAAGATATCATAGGTGGTTATGTAAATGTCCTTGTCCTACGAAGCTAGAAAAAAGAAAATATTAGCCCTGCTTGAAGAGGATGAGCGAGTTCAGGTACCCGTATTGGTGGAAAATCTTAATGTCTCCTCGGAAACAATCCGTCGCGATCTCGAACGATTGGATCGGGAAGGGAAGCTTAAAAAGGTATACGGCGGCGCAGTCAAGACAACCCCTGATTCATGGGAGCCGCCTTTTGAACAGAAAACGGATATCAACGCCAAGGAAAAACGAGCTATTGGCAAGCTGGCAGCTTCGCTGGTTGAGGATGGCGACAGCATTATGCTCGGAAATGGTACTACACTTATAGAAATCATTCGTCATTTGGAAGGAAAGAAAAACCTGACGCTTGTTACCCATTCTGCGCCAGCGATGCTGCTGGCGATGGAGCTTTTTCAGGGAAGGATCATCTTTATCGGCGGGGAAATGAATGTCAGCCAAAAATCGGCAAACGGTCCGCTAGCTGAAGCGATGATCCAGCATTTGAAGGTCGATAAAGCCTTTATTTCGGCAGGCGGTGTATCGGCAATTGACGGAGTCACGGATTATGATCTGGATGAAGCCAATCTATCGCGAATCATGATGGAGCGCTCTCAAATGGCTATTGTTTTGGCAGATCATACAAAGCTGGGAAAGACAACATTTGCGCATATTTGTGCGCTGAAGGATATAGCCATGCTGATTACCGATAAGCAATGTCCCGAGGAATGGAGAGAGCTGCTTGCCAGCAGGAACGTGGAATTGTTAATCGCGGATGAGGAGGAGCCACAGTGATCGTGGACCATCATTTCCATTTGGAGGAGGGGCCGTACAACACCCATTGGTTGAATCGTACGGTAGAAGCGATTGCGATAGTGGAGGAAGAAAGGGGCGGTTTAACCGCCCCTGCGCATTCTCTGGCCTGGATGGAAGCTTTGGGAGCCAAGCTAGCCAAGCGGCTCACCGACGGCTGCTTCTCCCAGGAATGGTTAAATCTTTATCTGGAGCGGGGGAAAAAGCTCGGCATTAAGCGTTTCGGGATTGTGGATCATCTTTATCGATTTGATGAATTCCGTGCTTATTATGAGCAGCATATGATCGTAGACGAAACGAAGCTTGGCAGGCTTCAAAGCTATTGGCTAGATCGCGTGAACAGTTGCTCAATCGAGCCATTCTTGTTGGTAGTTCGGCAAGCGGAAGCAGCGGGTTATCCGATTTCACTTGGGGTAGAGGCGGATTATTTTCCCGGTGGAGAGGCTGAGCTACGCCGGCTACTTGCCCCTTATGAGTTAGATTTTGTGATTGGCTCGGTACATTTTATCGACGGGTGGGGCTTTGATAATCCGCAGACGGAATACCTGTTTAAGAAGCAGGACTTGTTAGGCTTGTATCGAAGATTATTTGAACTGGTGAGGGCAGCCGCAGGGACGGGACTCTTCGACATTGTTGCCCATCCCGACAATCTGAAGGTATTCAATTACCGTCCAGATGAAGAACTGCTGTTGCCCATGTACGAGGAGACAGCGGCAGCCCTGGCTGCTGCCGGGGTTGCGACGGAGATCAATACCGGGCTAGCTTATCGATATCCGGTTGAAGAGATGTGCCCAAGCCCGGCTTTTCTCCAAGTGCTTCACAAGCATGGAGTTCCCGTCACACTCAGCTCGGATTCCCATTATCCTGACGATATCGGGATGCTGCTTCAGGAAGCGGCTGATCTGGCTATGAAGTCAGGGTATAAAGAAGTTGTATATTTTGAAAAAAGGCAGCGATATACTTTGCCGTTATAGGTGGTTTGATCAGGCACTGATTGTACTCCAAATGACGGCAGGATTGGGTTGGAAGCGGGGGTGATGTCTTGTGGACACAAGCATAAGTCGAGATGACCAATGGGTGACCAGCATCGGCATTGATCTCGGCACAGGAACCACCAAGCTCATCGTCAGCAAGCTCCGGATCAGTCGGCTTTCCAACGACTATTCCTTGCCGGATTATGCGATAGCGGAGCGCAATTTGATTTATTGCGGGGGTATGCACCCCACTCCGCTTATTGATGAGGAGACGATTGATGTTGAGCGCATTGCCGCCATTCTTGATCTAGAATATGGCAGGGCAGGTATTCAGTTTGCAGATATCGATACGGGAGCGGTTATCATCACAGGTGAAACGGCTAACAAAGCCAATGCCAGGCAGATTCTGCATCAATTGGCCGACCGTTCCGGTGATTTCGTTGTAGCAACGGCTGGGCCTGATCTAGAGGGGATGCTGGCGGGGAAAGGCTCTGGCGCAGAAGCCCGTTCTCTGGAATTGGCAGGGACCGTCGTGAATATCGATATTGGAGCTGGAACGGCAAATGCCGCTTTTTTTCGTGGCGGCAGGTGTGAATGTACGGTTACACTGCGGATCGGCGGCAAATCGATCCGGTTTGATGCCAAGGGAACCATTCAGG
>JAIMBU010000039.1 GCA_023511325.1 Gorillibacterium sp. | reverse complement strand
GACCCTTAGCCGATTCAATCGATATAATGAAGAAGAGATTACCAGGCGTCTCTCCTTCTACGCGCAGAAAAATAGCCACGACAAGTTTCTCAGGACCACCCAAGCTGGCTGTAATATCTTCGAAAGGAACAAATCTGACTACGGGTACAAGCATGTCCACTGGCTTATTTAATAAAGTAGAAAGAGCGGTAGCGGCATGTCCAGCTCCAATATTTCCGATTTCCTTGAGAAGGTCTAGCTGAAGATCAGCCAAAGATTTGAATGTTGCCACAGCCCTACTCCTCTAAATGTTCTAGTTGGATAATTTCCCCTTTATTGAGGACTTCGCGCAAGTTGAGCAACACGAGTAATCTTTTTTCGCCAACACGCGCCACTCCACGTAAATACTTGGCTTTTATACCACCGACAATTTCCGGAGGGTCCGAGATCGTATCCGTATTCACATCAATAACGTCGTTAGCTGAATCTACAAGCATCCCTACCTCGAGCTCGTCCACAGAAACAACAATGATTCTGGTGCTTTCGGTATAGCCTGTTTCTTCCAAACTAAAACGACCACGAAGATCAATAACCGGAACAACTATTCCGCGAAGATTCATAACTCCTTTAACAAAGGTTGGAGTTTTCGGTACCCTTGTAAGATGCTGCACGCGCTCAATCGTTTTAACTTTTTCTACCTCAACGCCGTATTCTTCATTTCCCAAAGAAAACACGATGACTTTAATTTCTTCACTCATTGAAATACCTCCTAAGCATATGGAAGGGCACTATTATGAAACACTACTTAAGTAAAGCATTGGGATCCAAGATGAGCGCGACCTGACCATCGCCCAAAATAGTAGCACCCGATATAGCGAAAGCGTTAGACAGATACTTACCAAGCGTCTTAAGGACAATTTCTTGTTGACCGATGAACTCGTCAACAATAACAGCAGCAAGTTTGTCTCCCTTACGAATGATGACAAGATTGCGCTCGTCCTGAAGCCCCTCATGTTCTCCTTGGACCGACAATAATGTTCTGAGATCGATGACAGGTATAAGACTTTCCCGATAATCATATAGCGTATTACCATGTACCCGACGTATTTTTTGTGTGGTTGCTGCAGCCGTCTCGACAATGGAGTTAAGCGGAATTGCATACTTCTCATTACCAACACCAATCAACATCGCTCCAATAATGGAGAGCGTGAGGGGGAGTTGAATCGAGAAGGTGGTTCCTTCGCCCCACTTTGAACTCACATGAACTTGTCCACCAAGTGATTCAATTTTTGTTTTGACAACATCAAGCCCAACGCCTCTACCAGACAAACTCGATATTTGTTCAGCCGTACTAAAACCGCTAGCGAAGAGCAGACGGTATACATCTTCATCTGACATTAAGCTTGATTGATCAACAGAAACCAGTCCTTTTTTTATTGCTGAAGCGAGAATTCTCTCACGTTTCATCCCTGCGCCATCATCGGATACCTCGATGAATACATGGTTACCACTGTGATATGCGCGAAGGTGGATGGTTCCTGTTTCATCTTTACCAGCTAATCTTCGATCCTGGATGGATTCAATTCCATGATCAGCTGAATTTCGCAATAAGTGAACAAGAGGATCACCTATTTCTTCGATAACTGTACGATCCAGTTCTGTGTCAGCACCAGTGATAACCAAATCCAGTTTTTTCCCCAGCGTCTTCGCAACATCACGAATCATCCGTGGGAAACGATTGAATACGGTATCAACAGCTACCATTCGTAATTTTAAAACAATATTCTGTAGATCGCCACTCACACGAGCCATGTGTTCAACGGTTTCAATCAAATCTGTTCGGCGAATTTCCGACGAAAGCTGTTCGAGACGAACACGGTCGATCAATAACTCACTAAAAAGATTCATTAAGTTATCCAACCGGTCAAGATCAACACGAATGGTCCGGCTTGAAACCACTTGTGTATTAGCTGACTGACCTGGTCCTGCAGAAGGTGAATTAACTTCTCCGCTCTTTGCCTCCGAACGCTCCACCACAGACTGCTGGGCAACTGCTATTTCTACTTTTGCCGACTGGGCTATCATTCGTAAGCTTTCTAAATCAAGCTGGGTAACTCGAACTGACTGAACTTCAGATACAAACAACACCAGTTTTTCTACAGCTTCTTGAGCAAGTTTGGTCACATAATAAACCGAGAATACTCGTTCAAACTTATCCTGCTCAATATCCTCTACTGATGGAGAGGATTTGATCACCTCGCCATTTTCTTCAAACTGACGAAATACCATGTAGGCTCTGGCAGCTTTTAGAACACATTCTGGGGTAAGTTCGGTTCGGATGAAGAAGACGTTGTATTGCGTATTAAGAGACTGCTCCAATACAGAATATTGAAACTCGTCAAGCGCTACAGCATCTTCACTCTCCACAGACTGAACAGAAGTTGTCTGTTGATAGTTACCACTAACGATGGATTTAAGCATTTCAACAATGGTACCTACCTCTGCCTTACCTGTGCCTCCGGCTATAATGTCGGCAACCATAATTTCTAAAGCATCGGTACTTTTAAATAAGCTGTCAAAGGTATAAGAATCCATAGCCAGCTTACCATTACGCACCAAGTCCAGAACATTCTCCATCTGGTGAGTTAAGGATGCTAAATCCTCAAAACCCATCGTAGCAGACATTCCTTTGAGTGTATGCGCCGAACGAAAAATCGTATTGACAACTTCTGTGTTCTTTGGGTTCTGTTCGAGTTCCAGCAGGTTTACATTTAATGCCTGCAGGTGCTCAGTCGCTTCATCGATAAACATGGATAAATATTGGGTAAGTTCCAAAGGCATTGCACCTCCGCGCTATTCTAGCCTTAATTGTTATTAACTTCGATCAATTGCATTAACTTGACTGGTATATCATGAAGTGGCAGCATATGCGTTACGCACTGCAATAATACAGCAGCACGAGGCATTCCATAGACAACACATGTTTCTTCTGCCTCTGCAATTGCGGTAACCGCACCTGCATTGACCAGAGCTTGCATGCCCTTTGCCCCGTCACTTCCCATTCCAGTCATTAGAACAACATGGCGTTTTAATTCATTCAAAGGAACCATGGATTCAAAAAGGACATCCACCGAAGGACGATGACCTGAACGAAGGTCGCCTCCACTTACCTTGATTTGATACCCATACGTCTTATCTCGCTCCATTGTCATATGGAAACCACCTGGAGCAATATAAGCAACACCCTTTTCTACCTTCATTCCATCAACTGCTTCAACAATTTTGATTTCTGCCATGGAATCAAGTCGTTCAGCTAATGATCGGGTAAATTTGGGTGGCATATGCTGGACAATTAATACAGGTGCAGAGAATCCCTTGGACAGCGCAAGCAAAACTTTTTGCAACGCACGAGGACCACCTGTAGAAGTACCGATAACAACAACATGTTGAAAAGGCAAAGCTGATGTTGGACTGCTCTTATTGCTTGGAGTTGGCTTTGTTCCAATTTGTTGCACCCGATTCTCCTCCTCGGCGTTCTTGTTGACTGGTTTAGGGCTTGGAACTGTTGAGCAATCGGAGCATCTTATTCAAAAACCCTTTCATGCCAGCAATTTGTTCAGGTGCTACCGTCTCGGTTCCCAAAAAGCGACCGGCAATATCTTCGATGTCTCGAACGGCATCTGCTTGTGGATAAGCTAAGGCGAACGGAATTTGTCTTTTGACCGCCTTAGTCACGCAGCTATCGTCACTTACGTAACCGAGCACGGATATGTCAAGATCCATAAACCGTTTTGCTGCTAGCGTTATTTTGTCAGCCGTTTGGCGCCCCTCGCGGCCGTCAGTCACCCGATTAACGATCAATCGGTAGACCACTCCTTTTTCTGCCTGATGAATCATTTTGATAATTGCATAAGCATCCGTTATCGAAGTTGGCTCTGGTGTCGTAACAACAAAAGTCTCATGGGCTGCCAAAATGAACTTCAGGGTCTCCTTGGAAAGTCCTGCTCCTGTATCGAAAATAATGTAATCGAAATGTCCATTTAACTGCCCAACCTGCTCAGCAAAATCTTCTAGCTCCTGTTCGGTCAGTCGCAGCAGATCTGTGAAACCCGAGCCGCCAGCAATGAAATGAATACCTTCATGCCCCGGTTGAATAATTTCCCAAATCGATTTTTCTTTTTTCAACAGGTGATACAAGCTATAGGTTGGTCTAATTCCCATCAATACGTCAATGTTGGCTAGACCAATATCTGCATCAAATATGAGAACCCTATACCCGCGCTTTTGTAACGTAATGGCAAAATTTAACGTGAAATTGGACTTGCCGACACCACCTTTACCACTTGTGACAGTGATAACCTTTGTAGATCTTTCCCCAGGAGGGCGAACGGGCGTGTTCGACCTGGCGACCACTAATTGACGTAAAGTTTGTGCTTGGTCACTCATCCGAATCTCTCACCCATAACACGAGCAACCAAGTCAATTTCTGTCAACAATGAGATATCTTCCGGCACATTCTGCCCGTCCGTCATGTAGGAAAGCCTTAATGGGTATTCATATAGCAGGTTAATGATTGAGCCACATGATGCTGTCTCATCCATCTTCGTAAACAAAACCTTCTCTACACCAAATTTACTAAAGTTCTCGGCTATTACCTTCATATCTCTGTACTTATTTGTCAAGCTCATCACGAGGATTGTCTCGCTGTTACCCTTCGTGCTTAGCAAGGCATTCAACTCAGAAACATACATTTCATTACGGTAATTCCGTCCTGCAGTATCCATAAAAATCAGATCACAGGTTTGCATTTGCTCAAAAGCTTTATGTAAATCAGCTGGCGAGAAGACAACTTCAAGTGGAATGTTTAAGATCGTCGCATAGGTCTTAAGCTGCTCTACTGCTGCGATCCGGTAGGTATCTGAGGTAATCAGTCCGACCTTACGATGGGACTTCAAAACTTGATCCGCAGCAAGCTTAGCGATGGTCGTTGTTTTACCAACACCGGTTGGTCCAACAAAATTGATGATCTTCACATCCGTTTTGATCGGGGTACCACCACGACCTGTAACAATAAGCTTCAAACGCTCGCGAATTCGATCATCCACCCATTCATCCGTCAGTTCAATCGTTGAAGATGACATTTCTACTTCCACAGAACTGATAATATCTTCAATCACTACAGGGAGAATATCCTGATCCGCTAATTTATCTTTCCAAGCATCAAGAACAGGATGTCGAAAGGGAGTAATGATTTGTCCCGTTGCAATCGTACGCATCATCTGCTTCATCTGGCGAATTTCTTCCATGAGCTCATTCTCCATAACAGGAGGCTGCTGGACTACCTTGTTATTGACCACTGGGGGTTTCCATGAATCCTTGTTCTCAGACTGCACAGCTGTTCCGCTACGAATGGTTGATGCATGATTCACCAGCACTAACTCCTCTGCTGGTACTACGTCGGGAACAAAAGGCATGGTCGCTTGGCCCACGGGAGCATTGGCATACGCCATTGCTGCCGAGCGTGCAGGAACAGTTCCGCTCCGCACAGTCGTTATCGGCTTGGTAATAACCTTACTCTTGTTTTCACTTGTATCAGTAGCCGCGATTACCTCAATCTTCTTCTTGCCAAACATTCCGAGAAAGCCACCTGAACGAATATCTTTGGTGCTTAAGATGACTGCATCATTCCCAAGCTCGGAGCGGATTCGTTGAAGGGCGTCAGGCATGGAATCTACGACATAACGCTTAACCCTCATATATTCACTACCCCCAGACTTTGAATTTCAACACTCGGCTCTAGTTCGCTATATGATAGTACGGGTATATCCTGCAAAGTGCGCTCCAGAAGTTGCTTC
The DNA here is from genome assembly GCA_023511325.1 of Gorillibacterium sp. Taxonomy (GTDB): domain Bacteria; phylum Bacillota; class Bacilli; order Paenibacillales; family NBRC-103111; genus Gorillibacterium. The sequence continues at coordinate 4,289 of JAIMBU010000039.1, read as the reverse complement.
AAGTACATCCTAATGGTAGGAGACGTGAGAATGACTGGCTGCTGCCCCGACTGTACCGCCTTAGTGATCTGCTCCGTAATCCGGTGATGGATTAATTGAGAGGAGGTGGGATCAATAGCCAGATAGGAGCCTTGATCTGACTGTTGAACGGATTCGGCAATTTTACGCTCCAGTGATGGCCCAACGGTAATTACCTTGAGCGATTCTCCATTCGTTGTATACTGTTGAGTAATTTGTCGCGATAGAGCTTGTCGAACATATTCCGTCAAGATATCAGGATCTTTGGTATACGTGCCATAATCAGCGAGTGTTTCCAAGATGGTGACCATATCACGCACGGATATCTTTTCCCGAAGCATTTTGGCAAGAACCTTCTGAATGTCACCAATCGACAAAATACTCGGAACCAACTCTTCCACAAGTGTTGGATAGCCTTCTTTAACATTGTCTATCAGCGCCTTGGTCTCTTGACGACCAATCAGCTCGTGGGCATGTCTTTTGATTATTTCAGTTAAGTGTGTGGCAACCACAGAAGGGGGATCCACTACTGTATATCCAGACAGTTCAGCACGCTCTTTGGTAGCCTCATCGATCCAAAGAGCAGGTAAACCAAAAGCTGGCTCTGTTGTTTCAATACCTTCGACCGAGTCATCGTCAAAACCTGGACTCATCGCAAGATAATGATTAAGTAGTAATTCACCACGAGTAACAGAATTCCCTTTAATTTTTATGACATATTCATTCGGTTTTAGTTGAATATTGTCGCGAATACGTATAACTGGGACAACAATACCAAGTTCCAACGCACATTGCCGACGAATCAGAATAACTCGATCAAGCAGATCGCCACCTTGTTGAGTATCTGCAAGCGGAATTAGACCATAGCCAAACTCGAATTCAATGGGGTCGACATGAAGTAGTCCAATCACACTCTCAGGACTTCGTACTTCTTCAATCTGCTGCTCTTCATGCATTTGTTCAACCTCCACCTGTTTCTTCTTCAGGTTGGATTGCATTTTAATCGCATAGATAATCAAACCAATAGCAATTGGATAGGTAGAGATAACACCAATAGGCGTAAACGTACCAAGCACAAGGATCGTACCTGCGGCAATAAAGATCAGCTTGGGGTGACCGAGAATTTGCGAGGTAATGTCCGATGATAAATTCCCCTCAGAGGTAGCACGCGTAACGATTAACCCTGCTGCTGTTGAGATTAACAAGGCAGGAATCTGACTTACCAGTCCATCCCCAATGGATAAGATGGTATATGTATTCGCAGCTTCTGCAAAAGAATCACCATTAGACACCATACCAATGATAAAACCACCAATCAGATTGACAATGAGGATGATGATCCCTGCAATCGCGTCACCCTTGACGAATTTACTGGCACCATCCATGGCTCCATAGAAATCTGCTTCATTCTCAATCTTCTTCCTTCGATCGCGAGCTTGCTGCTCGTTGATTAACCCTGCATTTAGATCGGCATCGATACTCATCTGCTTACCAGGCATCGCATCCAAAGTAAAGCGAGCCGCTACCTCAGCAACCCGTTCTGAACCTTTGGTGATTACGATGAATTGAACGATAACCAAGATCAAGAACACGACAAAACCAACAACGAGATTACCACCTGCCACAAAAGAACCGAAGGTATGAACAACATGTCCAGCTTCACCCTTAGAGAGGATGTTCCGTGTAGTAGAAACGTTAAGAGCAAGGCGGAACAGCGTTGTAATCAGTAGCAAGGAAGGGAAGATAGAAAATTCCAAAGCCTCTTGGGTATTCATTGCGACAAGCAGAACCAAAAGCGCAATTGTGATGTTAATGACAAGGAGTACATCAATGAGGAAAATCGGCACAGGAACGATCATCATGAGAATGATACCAATCACTCCAACTAATACAGTTAGTTCCTTGATCTTCACGACTGTCGCCTCCTCTCTCCGATCACTTTGCCTTACCCTTTAGCTTGTAGACATAGGCTAAAACTTCCGCCACTGCCTGAAATAAATCTGCTGGGATCGCCTGACCAATCTCAACTTGACTATATAAAGCACGTGCGAGTGGTCTATTCTCCATGAGAATAATACCATGCTCCTTGGCAACTTCTTTGATCTTAATAGCCATGAAATCTGAACCTTTGGCAATAACCCGTGGTGCAGCCATCTCATTTGAATCATATTTGAGAGCAATAGCATAATGCGTTGGATTGGTAATGATCACGTCTGCTTTGGGAATCTCCTGCATCATTCGTTGCATGGCCATACGCCGTTGACGTTCCCTAATCTTACCTTTGATCAGGGGATCGCCTTCACTTTTTTTATATTCATCTTTGATGTCCTGCTTGGACATCCGAAGATTTTTTTCAAAATCATATTTTTGATACATATAGTCAATAATCGCCAAGATAACGAGGATGAAGCCAATCTTAACGCCGAGATCAATCGCTAATCCAGCAACATAGGAAACCGTCTCAGGTAGACTAACAGAGCCTAGTGAAAGCATATTTCCTCGCTCGTTCCATATCGTCTGGTAGACAACGACACCAACAATCGTCAGCTTGAGAATCGATTTAAAGAAATCCATTAAAGCACGAATACCTACCAATCGTTTAAAACCTTCAAGTGGGTTAATCTTACTAAACTTCATTTTTAGTGGATCGCCTGTAAACATGATCCCGATCTGCAGATAGTTACCCAACATGGCAACCATTACGCTAACCGTAAAAACAGGTGCAAGCAGCATCAATCCTTGGAATAACAGGTTACCGAACAATGAAACGATATTCGGTATTGTGACCTCTGTTAAAAGATAATCATTGAAGGTTACCACAAAAAGCTGGGTAAAACGTTCCTTCATATATCCGCCAAACATTGAAAAAGAGAGAAAGGTGAACAAAAGGATAAATGCACCAGGTAGCTCCGCACTCTTGGCAACCTGACCCTTTTTTCTTTGCTCCTCCCGCTTCTTGGGAGTTGCTGACTCTGTCTTTTCTCCTGCGAACATTTGTAGGTCCAAACGGTACCGAAAGCTGGACACCTTTAGCACCTCCTGGCGAGCGTTGAACAAGAAAACTCTTAAACATTTGCCTCTTTAAACAGTAGTTACGTCTTTCCACCCGCTAATAAACGAAGTAGATTCTCCATCTCTCGCATCATAATGGTAAATAATTCGCGAAAAAGTACAGGAAACCCGGTAACAAAAAGTGACAACAACAGCAAACCGACAATAATCTTAATTGGAATTCCTACGACAAATATATTAAATTGTGGAGCAACCCGAGCAAGTATACCAAGCCCAACATCCACTAGAAATAGGGCAACCACAAGAGGTGCTGACATCTGTAAAGCCAGGCCAAAAGCCTCCGATAGAGATCGAATAAGGAACTCCGTAAGGTTGCCTTCTTGAAAACGAGCCAGTGTATCGTTATTGAGCGGAATCCATTGGTAACTTTTGAGAATACCCTTGATGAACATGTGATGACCATTGGAGGCGAGAAACAATAGCATCCCCACCATGTAGTACAGGTTACCCAGAACAGGAGTCTGCGTTCCTGTCATGGGATTAATAATGTTCGCCATACTGAAGCCAATCTGCATATCAACAAAGGAACCGGCAATTTGCACCACTGTAAAAAAAAGATAAGCAATGAACCCGAGTAATAATCCAATCAGTGTCTCTTTTGCGATGGCTATGATAAATTGACCATCCAATACCATAGGCGTAACCTCAATCACAGATGCAGTGAGCAATGTGATAAAAGAAGAGAGACCAATTTTAAATAGAACAGGAATATTACGCGAAGAAAAGATCGGTGCAGTGACAAAAAATGCCGTAATTCGACAAAAGATAAGCAGAAAGGCAGGGAAATAATCGAGTATCCATTCCATTTGTCCGCAACCTAACCGATATTATTATGGAGATTGCTTAAGAGTGCATAAGTAAAATCGACCAACGTTGACAAGATCCACGGACCAAACAAAAGTAGTGATAGCAGCACTGCCAAAATCTTTGGAACAAAAGCTAACGTCTGCTCTTGAATCTGGGTAGTAGCTTGAAAAATACTTACAGCAAGTCCTACTAACAGAGCCAATCCAAGTAATGGTGCAGCTATATATAAAGTTGTAAGCAATGCCTGATATGCTAAATCTACAACTACTTGCTGATTCATTCAACTCACCTTTAAATATTTTTTTATACCTCTGTTTCCCTCCCTCGACGGGAGGGAATAGAAGGGATGGTGCTATAATTCATCTTCCACTTCTTCCCTCTCTCAACGAGAA
>JAIMBU010000004.1 GCA_023511325.1 Gorillibacterium sp. | reverse complement strand
ATATGATTGGCAGGAGCCTGTATTTCAATATCGATAAATATTTGACGATTGCAAGTGTAGTCGGAATCAGTCAGGTGCTCAAAGGAATTGAGTTTTTGCCGATATTGAACGAACAAGCGGGGAAGGCCATCAAGTGGAATCAGGATCACCGGGATCACTTTGTTTTCTATTACGGAGACATCAATTGGGATCTATATGCCTCTAAAGATCCGACGAAAGAGGAGTTAGTTGCCCAAAATAATATGATCGTTGATAAAGCAATCGAGTATATTGATCTGAATTTTGCTCAGAAGGGACTTACTCTACAAGAGGTTGCCCAGAAGAATCATGTCAGTCCCAATTACCTCAGTTATTTATTTAAGAAGAATACGGGCTACAACTTGTGGGAATATGTGATCAAGCTCCGCATGGAGAAAAGTAAAAGGTTGATTTTGAGTACGGATTTACGTAGATACGAGATTGCTGATCAAGTAGGTTATGAATCCCCAGAGCATTTTAGCAAAATTTTCAAGAAGTATTTCGGTTTGAGCCCAAGTGAATTGAAGAAGTAAGAATACTCACGATGCGCATAGATACACACCTGTTCACACCCCCTCCCCTTCTCTAAAATAATAGTAAACATACAGAATGGAAAAGAGGGAATTCGGATGGACAAATCGGCTGTATCGGTCCGTACGGACCAAGTCGAGGTGAAGCTGCCTGGTATGATCAGGCAGGTGAAAAAGAATATATGGGGGTATTTGTTTCTTTTACCTGCCATTATAATCTTTGCATTGTTCTTGTGGACGCCAATCTTCAAGGGTTTTGTGTACAGTCTATACAACATTGATTTTGTGAAAGGCAATACTTTTGTTGGCTTTGATAATTATAAGACGATTTTCGCCGATGAGGTTTTGCTTAAATCGGTGAAGAATACCCTCTACTACATGTTTCTTTGTCTAGTTATTGGGTTTTGGGTGCCAATTTTATTTGCAGTAGCCATTTCGGAGCTGCGGAAGTTTCAGGGATTTGTTCGGATTATCGCATATTTGCCCAATGTCATTCCTGTCATCGTTTTGTATGGACTTTGGCGTTGGATGTACGATCCGGTGGGTCCGTTCAATTACGTGATCAATCACATTTTCGGACTCAATTCAATTGCTTTCATGACCGATCAAAAATGGTCGATGGCTTCACTGGTCTTTATGGAGACCTGGCAGCAGTTTGGCTCAGGCATGCTGATTTATTTAGCAGCAGTGCTCAGCGTTCCGCGGGATTGGTATGAGGCAGCGGAAATTGATGGCGCCGGCATCTGGGCACGGATTCGCTATATAACCCTCCCTTCAATCAAAAATTTGATCCTGCTCATGTTGCTGCTGCAGCTCATCGCTACATCACAAGGGTTTCAATCCCAAATCGCGATGCTGGATGGCGGACCAAACTATGTGACAACCACCTACGCCCTCTTGATCAACAAATATGCCTTCACCCGATTGGATTATGGCTCAGCCTCCGCTATGGGTGTCCTCATGTTTGTTGTACTTGGTATATTGGCTGTCGTTCAATATCGCTTTTCGAGAAAAGGGGAGGAGTAACCAGTGAAAGCACTCGAGCGGGGTATTATTTCAACCTATGACCTCAAAAAGAAAAGCAATGTATTCTTCTACGTTTTAATGAATATTATCGTCATCGTTATGGTTTCCTCAATGCTTTACCCAGTACTCGTTACCTTCTTTAATGGACTAAAACCCAATGTAGAGGTCAATTCGTTTCCACCCAGATTTCTGCCGTCCGCATGGAAGTGGGAGAATTATTCTAAGGCGTGGAATTATATTGATCTGCCGCAGTTTCTAGGGAATACAATGAAGATTTTCGCCGGCAATATGCTTGCTGTTATCCTCGTTATCGGCTTTGCTGCCTTCAGCTTATCGCGGATGAATGTACCCGGTCGCAAATACATTTATATGTTCTTTATGATTACGCTCTTCATTCCGCCAACCACTTATATCATTCCAAACTTTATTAATCTTAAGGAGCTTGGTTTGCTCAATACCTTTTGGGCCTTCTGGCTGCCTGCGGGTGCCAGCGCTTTCTATATGCTGATCTTAAAGGAGTTTTTTGATAGCATCAGCATAGAAATGTTTGAATCTGCACGGATCGATGGCGCTTCAGAATTTAGATGCTTCTTCCAGATAGCCTTTCCACTTTCCGTTCCGATCTTCGCTACATTGGCAATCTTTGTTTTCTCAAGCGCATGGAATGATTGGTACTGGCCAAGTCTGGTTATGCATAGCGATGACAAGTATCCGCTCTCAACAGCCATTTACAAATATGTAATTATGGTGCGCCGATTGGATACCAATATCAAGTTTTCCTTATTGTCCATGGTGATGATGCCACCTATAGCCGTGTTCCTGATTTTCCAAAAATACATCATTCGTGGCCTTCATGTAGGAGGTGTTAAGGGATAAACTGGAAAAATAACAATCGTAGACCTACACATGAACGGCTTAAAATTACACATCGCTCTTTTACTATGGCTCCATTATGATGAATACGTAAACTACTATATCAGTTGAAAAGGGGAGTACGAATGCGTAAGGTTTCGATCGTGCTTTTGAGCTTAGTCTTTATTACTTCTGTTCTTACCGGATGCGGCGGCAGTAGCAGTAAGGCAAGCGATGAGCCAACCAAGGCTAGTGAACCAGCAGCCTCCACGGCTGCAGCTACTACGGCACCAGAGCTGACTGCTGCAGACAAAGAAGTCACCATCAGCATTTATTATCCAACACCTGATCGCATAGAGGATCGGGCTTTGGAGGACGCGAAGATCGTGCGCTTTAATGAAATGTATCCCAAGGTTACTGTCGTCAAGAGTGACTGGCAGTACAACGTAAATGAAATCGGTATTAAGATGGGTGCGAATGAAGCCCCCACGCTGTTCAACACCTTTGCAACAGAAGGCAAGTTCCTAGCGGAAAGAGGTTGGGCAGCTGATATCACTGACCTGTTCAACAGCTACGAGAACAAAGATGCAATGAACTCTGTATTGCAAGATCAATTCATTATTGATGGTAAGGTCTACGGTATCGCACAAAGAGGTTATGTGACAGGAACCGTTGTCAATAAGAAAATGCTTGATGCTAAAGGTGTAGCGATCCCAGCTTACGATTGGACTTGGGACGATATGCTGGCTACAGCCAAAAGTGCAACGGATGCCGCTAAAGGGATCTCCGGTATCGCTCCCATGGGTAAAGGTAACGAAGCAGGCTGGAACTGGACCAACTTCCTGTTCGAAGCTGGCGGCGAAATTCAAAAGATTGAAGGCGGCAAGGTTATTACCGCATTCAACTCTGATGCAGGTGTGAAAGCACTGGATTTCTACAAGAAACTGAGATGGGAAGCTAATGCTATTCCTCAAGACTGGGCACTTGGCTGGGGTGACGCTGTAGGTGCTTTCGCTCAAGGTAGAACGGCAATGGTTATCGCGGGCGCTAGTGATCCTGTTGACCAAGCCTTGAACCAAGGTGGCATGAAACCGGAAGATGTACTTGTATTCCCAATGCCTGCTGCTGAAAAGGGTGGCAAACACACAGGTGTACTCGGTGGCGACTTCCTGGTCATCAATCCGAATGCAACGAAGGACGAGCAAGAAATGGCATTTAAGTATGCAACATTTGATTATTTCTCCGATAAAGGACTTGAATCTCTGGAAGTAAATATTCAAGCTCGTAAAGGCGAAAGCAAATACTATGTTCCGCCCGTTATCGAGTATTTCAATATGGATTCCGAGTATGGCAAAAAAGTTAAAGCGGTATACGACAAGTATGACAACGTATACCAATACAATACTGAAGTGCTTGGCTTACTCGATGGTAAACCGGAAGCTCAGTTTAATACCCAAGATTTCTACGGAACCATGACTAACATTATCCAAGAAGTATTCTCCAAGGAAAATGTTGACGCGAAGGCTCAAATGGATGCTGCCGCTAAACTGGTACAAGAAAAATTCTTTGACACCATTGAAGTGAAGTAGTTTATCTAAGCTTATGATGGCTCAAGATCCGACTCTGTGAGAACCAGGGTCGGATCTTTTTTACTAAGTCAGAATTTTAAAACCTTTTATAAAGGTTCATTCTGATCCGCATCGGTAAGCGAACGGCGCCAAAGGACGCCAATAGGCGTTTATCCTTGGAAGGAAAGGTACAGTGAAGGGATGTGTCCTTGTGACAAGCGTTTTGCGAAGGTACAAATGGTTATTGGCAGCAGTATTGGTGCTTTTAATAGCTGCTGCTATTTATCTAGCCTTGCTTTTAACAGCTTCGGATGTAAAGTTTAAAGCGACAGATGACCAGCTTATTATTAGCAATCCCCTTTATGAAATAGCTTTCGATCGTGAACATGGTTCGATCATTTATTTACATGATAAGAAGGCTACTGTGGGCAATATGGATTTGCAGAATCGTGCAGGTGCCTTATGGTGGGCTTTTTTGGATGATGAAACGCCGATTGACGGTTCTAAGGCTGATTTTAGTTATAGCTACAATCGTAGCAACCAAGAATTGACCTTTCACTACAAAGGGCAGCTTGATGTTGATGTGGTTACTAGCTTTGCTGAAGATAATCGCATTCAGATGAATGCTAACGTTATCAATACGACGGAAGGTACGCTCAGCTCCTTCCGTTTTCCGTATGAGCTGAAACTTTCTGCTAAGAAAATCTCCGATGGTCTGCTACCGATGCTTCCTGGCGCCAAGCTGACCAGTGCCTTTTTCCAAGAAAACAATTCCTACCAAGCGCAATACCCTGGTATCATGTTTGCAGCATACGTAGGTATACGTACGGAAGAGGGGAATTTCTCTCTCTATGATCTACAGGGTAGCCATACCGCTACCATGGAACTCGGCTTCAAGAATCAAGTGGATGATCCTGGGAAGACAGCCCTTGTCCACAATTACAAGACATGGATTAAGCCAACTGCGGAGTGGAGCAGTCCTACTGTTGTCCTTGAGGTGGGCGGTGATTATCAAAGCTCTATTGCTAGCTACAGAGAATTGAGCGGGATTGCGGAGTATGCCTCCTTGGACAAGAAACTAGGGGCGGATAAGGAGAAGGTTCTCCAGCTCCCATTCCTCAAGCTTGATATTTCAGCTTTGCAGCAGGAGAAATGGAAAAGCTTAATCAGTGATGTGGTTGATCGGTTACCATACCCAGGCATTCTCCATCTCGTTGGCTTTCAGCAGGGTGGCCATGATGAGAATTATCCGGATTTTATCCCTCCGGATGCTAAGTTTGGTACAGAGGAAGAATTCCGTGCATTTATTGCTGATGCTAAGAAAACGGGTAATCTTGTCGTGCCGTATACCAATTTTTCCTGGTGGGGGAACCATGCGCCAACCTTACAGTCATTGCCTAATGGATTAACACTCGATGATATCGTTGTCCAAAAACAGACAGGTGCGATTATCAAAGAGGATTATGGGAGTCACAGTGGCTATGTGATGAATATTGCCCATCCTTATGTTCAGCAGAGGATTGCCGAAGAGCATAAAAAGTTGCTCGATGCCGGAATGGATGGTATTTTCGAAGACCAATGGGGGATTCGTGACGTACCTTTTGTCTACAACCCTGAACTTGCGGAAGGGACCGATCCTTCAACCTCCTACTATGCGGGAATGAAGGAATATTTCGCCTCGCTTAAGCACCATATGTACACAGAGGATGGATTCGACTCGCTAGCGGATGATTCACTTGGCTTTATGGGAACGAACTATCTGTGGGATCTGCTTAAATACCGTCCTAATACAGCGTCCTATACCGAATACTATCCGATGATTGGCATGCTTGTACGCGATAAGGTGCAGCTTTATCAGCATAATCTCGCTGCTGAGACGATGACAGATGATAAGGAGATGCTGCGCTGGAACGTCGCGATGGGCTATAACCTTAGCGCCGATTTGTTTAATGGGACAGATAGCCCCTGGGTTGATCTAGTCGGTGTGTTCCAGAAATATGTACTCGCCCCATATGGTGATGCTTTGGTAAAAAGCTATGAACAAGTAACACCAACTGTTACCCGTACTGATTTCGGTGATTACAGCGTTACAGCAAGCTGGAACACGGAGGAAACTTACGCAGCGAGTTCAGACTTCACGCTTGCCGAGAGTGGCTTTGAGATTCTAGCGAACGAGCTCAAGGTTAGAGCGGGCGCTTATACTCGCTATAACGGACAGGATTTGGACGCTGGAGACCATATTCTGGTGGAGCTACGTGAAGGCAGCAAAATCCGTATCTTTCAGCCGGTCGGTGCAGATACCACGATAACGGTAGCCAAAGAGAAGGACTGGCCGCATGCTACGGCTACTGCCTATCAAGCAGATGGAACTAAAATTGCTGATTTGCCAATTGTCGAGCAAGGAGATGACTTAAGCTTCGATTATATTGCGAGCATCCTTGATCAGAAAACCGGTTACATCAGCTTAGAACGCGCAGATGAACCGAGTGCAGTGAAGGCGGCTTTTACCAAGGTTAAGGTATACACTAATCTAGCGATAGCGAAGAAAATTGTCGCATCGAGCGTCACAACGGATGATTTCCCACCAACCTTTGCGAACGATGGAGACCCCTATACCTACTGGGAAAGCACCGCCAAGAAATTCCCGCAAATGCTGACATTAGACCTAGGTGTGGAGCAGGAGATCGGAAAGGTAGCCCTTAAGCTACCTCCACAAACGGCATGGGAGGCACGTGATCAAATCGTTGAAATATCTGGAAGTACGGACGGAGATAGCTTTCAGGTGCTTGCACCTGAGCAGACGTTTACGTTCGATCCCACTAAGGATAATATTGGAGAAATTGTCCTTAAGCCAACGAAGACACGTTATGTCCGCTTGACCGTGTCTGGTAATACGGCTTGGCCAGCGGCACAAATTTCTGAATTTGAGGTTTTTGGACCGGATAAATAAGCGGAGAATTGAAAACTATAACAGGCCCCCTGAATGGGAGGCCTGTTTGCACTTGTTAGATCGGAATTTATAAGTTATCGCCTTATACTGTGGTGATAGAATCAATAATATTTCGGCAGCCAGTCGCCATGGGCTTCAATCAGATCATCGCACATGGAGATGATATCATCGATGGAAAGCTCAGCGGCTGTGTGTGGATCAAGCATAGCTGCATGATAGATATGCTCTCTTTTGCGTGTAATGGCAGCCTCAATGGTTAACAGTTGGGTGTTGATACCGGTACGGTTCAGTGCAGCAAGCTGTGGCGGCAGATTACCCACAAAGGTAGGCGTAACACCACTGCGATCTACCAGACAAGGGACCTCAACGCAGGCTTCCTTAGGCAGATTGGGGATTAGGCCACCGGTATTCATCACATTCCCGCCGATCTTGAAGGGCACGCCTGTTTCCATGGCCTCAAGAATGTAAGAAGCATATTCGTGGGTGCGTTCATGCGTTAAGTCATGAGCATTGACCAGCTCCTCACGCATAGATGTCCATTTCCCGATCTGTTCGATACAGCGGCGAGGATATTCATCTAACGGAATGTTGAAGCGTTCAATGAGCTCTGGATATTTATTCTTGATAAAATAAGGATGATATTCAGCGTTGTGCTCTGAAGATTCTGTGATATAGTAGCCAAATTTAAGCATCATTTCAAAGCGAACCATATCACCATGTTTTTCCTTTTGCTTCTCAGCCGCCCGCTTCTTGATTTCCGGATAAAGATCGACTCCATCCTTGGTTACTTCCAGCAGGAAGGCCATATGGTTGATTCCGGCAATCTTCGACTGAACGCCTTCATGACTCATTCCCAGATGTTTGAACAGATCGGGAACACACCCCTGTACGCTGTGACACAGTCCAACGGTATTTATCCCGCCGTACGTATTCATTACATTCGTCAGAACAGCCATCGGATTGGTGTAATTAAGGAACAGGGCATCTGGACATACTTCACGAATATCGGCTGCGAAATCAAGCATAACCGGAATCGTCCGCAGGTTGCGGAAAATACCGCCAATTCCCAGCGTATCCGCGATGGTTTGCCGCAAGCCGTATTTCTTGGGGATTTCAAAATCGGTTATGGTACAAGGATCGTAACCGCCGACTTGAATGGCATTCACGATGTATTTTGCCTCGCGCAGTGCCGCTTTACGGTCTGTGTAGGCGCGAATAACACATTTGCTTCCAGTTGTTTTTTTAATGTTGAGTAGCATCTTCTCAGAATCAGCCAAGCGCTCAGGATTAATATCGAACAAGGCCAGCTCAAAATCTTGCAATGCAGGGGTAAGCATGCAATCCCCAAGTACGTTCTTGGCAAATACGGTACTTCCTGCACCGATGAAAGTAATTTTAGACACAATATTTCCTCCCTTGATCTTGCTTGCTTTTTCCTATTTAATGTAACGTAGGAGAAGGGATATGTGAATGGGATGTTCGAGCACGAGTATGGACATTTGTAGCGTGTTTTAAATTCTTGAGGAATAGTAGAATAGTAGAGTAGAAACATTTTGGGTATTTTTTACGTCAGTTTATCCGTGAGGGGGAACTTCGGGTGGCGCTTGGACATAAATCGCTTTTGGTCAGAATCAATCCAGCACCAAGACAAGGAGAGCTTTCTGTTTTATTTAGTGGCAAAGCCAGACCGAAGCCTGGACTGCGTAATGGACCCGCCATCCACGATTATTTTCTGATCCATACGGTTTTTGGGGGAAAGGGAACGTTTGAACTAGCGGGTAAGCAATACCACTGTACAGAGGGAGATACCTTTGTTATTTTTCCAAGTATGGTTTTTCGTTATGAACCCGATGTAGACATGCCCTGGCATTATTGTTGGGTTGCTTTTAACAGTGAAAACGCGGTGAAACAGTTGGCTGAGCTCGGAATTACACCCGAGCATCCCGTGATTACGACAACGGATATGAATAAAATTCAAAGTCTTTACAGACGTCTCAGGCATGGTTTGAATAGGGAGCTTGCACCAGGTTTAATTGATTTGGAGGCATCTGGACTCTTGCGTTTGCTTATCTATGAGTTAGGCTTAGCCAATCTTGAATTCATTCCGAAGGAAGAGAATCCACTTTCGGAGCAGGAGCGTCAGCTTGATCAGGCGATCCGCTGGCTTTTTCTCCAATATACGCAATCGATATCGATCGAAGAGCTCGCCAAATCACTTGGCTATCACAGGACCCATCTGTCGCGAATCTTCAAGCAAAGAACAGGCCGATCCCCCGCCCAATATTTGCTCAAAATCCGGATGGAAAAAGCCGAACAATTGCTCGGCAGATCCTTGACCATAACAGAAGTCGCCGCATCCGTAGGATACAGCGACCCGCTTTACTTCTCCAGGCAATTTCACAAATGGACAGGTGAATCTCCAACAGATTTCCGCTTAAAGCATTATCCTGCAACCGGAACAGCGACACCATAGTACTCTTCAAGTGTAACGCCTTGCTCAAATACTTCTCTGGCGATAGCCGCACCGATAAAGCGAACATGCCATGGTTCATACATGTAACCGGTGATATCCTCAGTGGTTTGAAGATAACGGATGATAAATCCATACTCCCAAGAATGCTTGGACAACCACTTGCCTTCTGCTGTCGTTCCGAAGGATTGGGTAAGCTGATAGTTGGCGCTTTTACTGGATACATCCATGGCTAGCCCCGTTTGATGCTCGCTCATTCCGGGTTTGGCACTATAGCGGGAGGCGGCTTGCTCGCCATCTTTATTAACATAATTATTATAGAGTGCTTTTTGGGTTTGGTAGGATCGATAGCCGGACACTGCATAAAGAATAATACCGTCTTTCTCAGCACCCTTGAACATTCTCTCTAGGGCTGTGGCCGCTTCCTTGCGCATCTTCCGCTTCTCTAGCTTCTCTTCATAAGGAAAGCGTACTTTAGGTTCGACTAGATCAGTTGGTACATAATTAGAAGGCAGAACTCTTTTCTTGTTGACCAGAACTTGCATATCCGCTGGCTTCGCAATGACAGTTATCGCTTCTCCACTTGGAGCAGTCGGCGGTTTAGCGGTTGGTTTGGTAGTAGGTTTCGCGGTCGGTTTGAGAGTGGACTTGGTCGTAGGCTGTTCAGATAATTGAGTGGTAGTAATAGGAGTTGGCTCTGTCGAGCCAGGCAATACAGATTCTATTGCAGGTGTAGCTGTAGCTACTGAGGTTGATGTCACTGGTGACGATAAGGTAGCGGACGAGTTATCGAGCTGTCCACTAGGGGCGGTGGATTCTATGACGCCTGCCGCTGGGCTTATTGTAGCGTCTGCGTTCTTTGAGCTACAGCCCGCTACGATTAAGGACAAGCCGATCGCTGCTGTGCCTAGTAAAGCGAAATGTTTAGTACTCATGTATTGGTCACACCTCCATCGAACCTCATTATAGCACAGCATGCTAGCTGATAGATTAGAGAATAGGTGGATTGGGTTACGAGAACCAGAGAGCCAGATGGTGCAGATGCTCCTTTATATGCTTCTACATTAACCCATTTGTTTGACCAATCTGGGAAAGTTTCACGGTTGCTCACCAAGGATGCTTCCATATATAAAGACGTTAGAACTAGGGAAGAACGTAACTGCATTTCCTACATCTAATTGGATACTTTCAGCTCCAGGGGAGAATGTAACTGTATAAGCTACATCTAATATTGCAGGTTTAACCGCATTTGCCAAAATGGGAGAAAATAGATGTACATTTTACATTACTCAAGGGAAAAAGGGGATTTTCCGATGAACTAACGGCATGTTTTACAGTTATTCTCTAGAGCCGTTCATCAGAGAATCTACGTTGTATCTACGACGTTACTGTGGAGATGCGTGGAAAGTTATCCGAGTAATTGGAAACTTCAAGGAAAGTCTGCGAAGCGATTGTGAAGTGTGAAGGTGCATGGAAAGTCTGCGAAGTGATTATGAAATGTGAAGGTGCATGGAAAGTCTGCGAAGCGATTATGAAGTGTGAAGGTGTATGGAAAGTCTGCGAAGCGATCATGAAATGTGAAGGTGCATGGAAAGTCTGCGAAGCGATTGGAAAGGGGTGGAGGAACGAAGTGTTCGCTTTTGTTTTCGGATGGTCTCCTTAGAGGGTTCATTCAAATGAAACCATCCGAAAACAACTGGCGACCGCAACCCTTTTCCAAATCGCGTAGCAGATACTTTACATATGTTTCCGAATCGCATAGCAGATGCTTTACAGATGTTTCAGAATCGCGCAGCAGGTGCTTTACAGATGTTTCCATATCGCTTAGCAGATATTTTTCAAATCAAGCAGCAGCTACTCTAACCATCGCCACACTTTAAAGCGCTACTGACTACCTTTTCACGCTAAGATTTGGCATAATAGAGTAAGTACGATCGTACGGAGGGAGAAACCATCATTGTTCAAAAAAGTGTTAGGACTTATCATGCTGCTGTTCATGCTAATCAGAGCTGTTCCCTGTTCGGCGGCAGAAGTAAATTTGCTTAAGAATGAAGGGTTCGAAGAGGTTGGGGCGGGTCAGCCGACCTTCTGGACCATTGATACGTGGAGCAATGGGGAAGATTACTCGCGAATGACGATTCAGAAAGAGTTGAAGCATTCGGGAGAAAATGCCGCTTTAATTGAAAACATACAACCAAATGATGCAAAATATGTCCAAAAGGTCACGGTCGAGCCGAGCTCATTCTACCGGCTTTCCGCGTATCTGAGGGTGGAGACAGCAGATCCGGATGCCAAGGGTGCGAACATCTCGATCCTCGGTATTACAGAAACATCGCTGGATTATAAGAATTCGGCGGGGCAATGGCAGAAAATTGAGATGTATGGCAAGACAGGTAAGAACCAAAAGGAGCTTCAGGTTGCCGTTCGGCTTGGGGGCTATGGAAGCCTGACCAAAGGGAAGGCTTACTTTGACGATATCTCTTTGGTTAAAGTCGATGCTGTTCCTGTTGGGGCAAGTGCAATCGATCTCGTAGCCAAGGATGCTGCTGATATTCCCGATGCCGTTTCGGCAATGGGAATTGCCGCGTTCTCCTTGCTGTTTGTATTGCTTTATTTCTTTGTGTATCAGAAGTGGCTACGTGGAGGGCTAGTAAATATCCCGAAGAGACGATTCATCGTTCCGCTTGTCATCATTTCCATCTTAGCTTTTGGCCTGAGGATATTCCTCGCTTTACGGTCTCCAGGTTATGTCAACGACGTAGTCAGCTTCAAAGCTTGGGCACATAATGCGGCAAATGGCGGACTACAGAACTTTTATGATGGTGAGCAGTTTGTGGATTATCCTCCAGGCTACATCTATGTTCTCTGGCTGATCGGTAAGCTCCAGATTGCTTTTCATATCGCTTGGGAGAGTAAAGGTGCTTTGGTCTTGATCAAGATGCCTGCCTTGCTTGCCGATCTGGCCATCGGAGCACTGATTTATCGTGAAGGAGCTAAACGTTTGAGCTACGCAGCAGGTTTTGGGCTTGCGGTGCTCTATCTCTTCAATCCAGCGGTACTCGTTAACTCGGCCGGTTGGGGTCAAATCGACTCCTTTTTCACCCTTTTCCTCATTGTCGCGCTCTTGCTACTGCATTCTGGAAAATGGGAGTGGTCAGCCGCCATCTTTGCTTTATCGATCCTAATTAAGCCGCAGGCGCTCATTTTTACGCCGATTTTTCTCTTTGCAGTCATTCGGCAGAAGAACTGGAGAGCGTTAACAAGGGCGCTTGGAGCTGTTCTTGGCGTTTTTATCATCGTTATTATGCCATTTTCTCTACATATGGGCAATATCAGATGGGTTTTCGACCTCTACGGTTCTACACTCAGTCAATATGCTTACGCAAGCTTAAATGCCTTTAATCTATACGCTTTACTTGGAGCCAATTTTGTCTCAGCGGATGGAGGTTGGGGTGCACTTAGCTATCAAGTGGCTGGTTACGGCTTTATTGTCTTAGCCGTTTGCTTATCGGCTTATTACTACTTCCGTAGACGTAACGATGGTGGAGCCAAGCTATTCTATACGGCGTTTATTCTGCTCTTTACTGTCTTCATGCTTTCAGCCAAAATGCATGAGCGCTATCTATTCCCAGCACTTGTTCTCTTGCTGTTTGCTTTCATATTCTCGAAAGACAAGAGATTGATTCATCTTTTTACCTCGCTAAGTGTTGCCCACTACTTTAACGTCCATTACGTGCTCAAAAGTGCTGCTATCGGTCAGCCCCATATCGCCCACTACGATGGGATTCTGCTGGCGGTATCCTTCGCGCATATGCTTCTGTTCTTATGGGCTGTGAAGATTGGCTATGATCTGTGGGTGCAGGAGCGAACCGTTCCGCTTGAGCCTCATCCGGTCTATACAACCTTGCCTGCTAATTTCGCTGAAGTCGGTCTGTTGCATGACAAAATGACGGGTGCGAAGATGGAGCGCTTTACCCGCAAGGACTGGCTGTGGATGGGCCTGCTAACGCTTCTCTATGCTGGCGTAGCCTTCTACCATCTCGGCTCGAACCATTCACCGGTAACCACATGGGAGCCAGCTTACAACGGATATGCGACTGTTGATTTGGGTGAAGTGCGTCAACTGAGTCAAGTCAATACCTTCGGAGAAATCGGTACCGGGAAATTTAAGCTGGAATTCGCAGAGACAGAAGGACAGTGGGGTAACGCGGTCACGGTTGAGAACACGTATACCAAGGTGTTCTGGTGGAATGTTCAGCCGTTAGAAATATCGGCTCGCTTTGTCAAGATTTCCGTAGTTAGCTCCGGTTTTGCTCTAAACGAGATGGCCTTTTATGAAAAAAACAGTGAGGTTCCGCTTACCATTGCTGCGTTAGTGGAGAATACGGATACCAATCCGCCAAAGAGGGGCAACGCAACCTATCTCTTCGACGAGCAAGACGATGCGGTCCATACCCCTACGTACATGAACCAAACTTATTTTGATGAAATTTATCATGCTCGAACGGCCTATGAGCATCTTCATTTGATGAAGCATTACGAAACGACCCATCCACCCTTGGGCAAGCTGATTATATCCGTTGGTATTTGGCTATTTGGCATGAATCCCTTCGGCTGGCGGGTAATGGGCACCTTAATCGGGATTCTCATGATCCCGTTGACTTATGTTTTCGCCAAGCGCTTGTTCGGGCGCTCTGAATATGCCTTGCTCGCTGCGTTCCTGATGTCGGTTGACTTCATGCATTTTGCCCAGACGCGAATCGCAACGATCGATTCCTATGCCGTATTCTTCATCATGCTCATGTATTATTATATGTATCGTTACTACAGCATGAATTTTAATCAGGATCCCTTCCGTAAAACCTTAAAGCCGCTATTCCTCTCTGGACTTTTCTTCGGGATTGGTGCAGCGAGCAAGTGGATTGTCATCTATGGAGGAGCCGGTCTGGCCTTGATCTTCTTCCTTTCCTTGTTTGAGCGTTATCGTCAGTATTGCGCGGCGAAGAATTTCCTGCTTCTACCGGAAACCTATGCCGATACCGAGCTTCGTACGGAGCTTAAAGCCATTCGTAGTTTTTTTGTTCGCAACACGACAAAAACCGTGGCATGGTGTACGTTATTCTTCGTGATCATTCCGATTATCCTCTACTCTCTGTCCTTTGTGCCGCAGATGGCTGTTCCTGGAGAGGAGAAATCATTCTCCCATCTCGTTCAATACCAGGTGGACATGTACGAATATCACAGCAAGCTAAAGGCAACGCATGGCTTTGGCTCGCCTTGGTACGAATGGCCTTTGATGGTTCGTCCCATCTGGTTTTATAGTGGTAAAACAGCGGTAGCTGCGGATCAGGTATCAAGCATATGGTCATTCGGTAATCCGGCCATATGGTGGGTGGGACTCATAGCCTTCATCGCAACGCTGGTTCTGCTTAAACGAAGCAAGCACAGAGGAATGTTTGTGGTCGCCGTTGCTTTCTTCTCCCAGTTTCTACCCTGGATGCTGGTGACGCGACTTACCTTCATTTATCACTATTTCGCGATGGTGCCGTTTTTAATTTTTGCTATAGTGTATCTATGTAAGTATCTAGTAGATAAGAATCCAGCGTACAAAACAGGGGTTAAGCTGTATGCGGCGATATCTTTATTGCTCTTCCTGATGTTCTACCCTGTACTTTCGGGTATGGTTGTGTCTAAGGGATATGTAGATATGTTCTTGCAGTGGTTTGGGACCTGGTACTTTTATACGGGTTAAGTGGATCGTAATGAGAGGGGATCGGCATGTCAGAACGCATTCGTTTTTCCATTGTGGTGCCTGTTTACAATGAACAAGAGGTCATCTCAGAAACCTATAGAAGATTAAGTGAGGTTATGCAGCGGCAGCCGGAGTCCTATGAACTGGTTTTTGTCAATGACGGCAGTCGCGACCGCACAGCGGAGATTGTGCGAGGTTTCGCCCTGGAGGATAATACGGTGCGTTTGATCGATTTCTCCCGGAATTTCGGTCACCAAGTAGCGATTAGTGCAGGCATGGATTATGCTGCTGGTGACGCAATCGTTGTGATCGATGCTGACCTGCAGGACCCACCGGAAGTCATCCTCGAGATGATAACCAAGTGGAAGCAAGGCTATGACGTTGTCTACGGAAAGAGACTCAAACGCAAGGGAGAGACTTTCTTTAAGAAGGCGACCGCTAAAATGTTCTATCGGTTGTTGCGTAGCATGACAACGGTAGATATTCCGGTCGATACCGGAGACTTCCGGCTTATTGATCGTAAGGTGTGCGATGTGCTACGCAACCTGAAGGAGAAGAATCGCTACGTGCGTGGACTGGTTAGTTGGGTCGGCTTCAAGCAAACCTCCGTCGAATATGTGCGGGAGGAGCGCTTCGCTGGTGAAACCAAGTATCCACTAAAGAAAATGATTCGCTTTGCACTGGATGGGATTACTTCCTTCTCCTACAAGCCGCTTAAGCTGGCTACCTATTTAGGAATGACAGTTTCTTTGGTCAGCTTTGTGTACCTTGTTATTATCATTCTGCAAAAGCTGTTCACGAACTCAGCAGAAATTGGCTGGACCTCAACCGTGGCGATTCTATTGTTCTTCAATGGAATGATTCTCATGCTGATGGGAGTAATCGGCGAATATATCGGTCGGATTTATGAGGAAACAAAGGATAGGCCACTGTATATCGTGCGAGAAGCGAGTGGCTATGGTGAGCAAGGAACGATTGATCGAGCGACTGAAATTTTGCGGACGAGTAATGCTACAGAACCACGGGCGAGTTCACTTCAGGAGTCTCAGACTATTGTTTCCAATGAAGAAAGGGAACGGAGTAAATGAAGTGGCGCGACCTGGTTGTCAAATATCGAAGCTTTATTCGGTTTAATATTGTCGGGATATTGAATACACTGGTTGATTTCACGGTGTTTACGATTCTTTTTGCCTTTGGTGTGTCTAATTCCGTTGCGCAGTGTATTTCCTATACCGCAGGTACAGCGAATAGCTACATTCTTAACAGTAAATGGACCTTCGCTACTAAGCCGGAACTTCAACCTCAAGCAAAAGCTCCACGCAAGCGGTCGATTGATTATGCCGAGCTGAGTAAGTTTCTTCTAGTCAATCTGGTTACCCTCGGGTTGTCGCTTATTCTCCTACATCTCTTCATTGAAGTGTGGGGGTTC
>JAIMBU010000392.1 GCA_023511325.1 Gorillibacterium sp. | reverse complement strand
GAAGCAATGTGCTCCCTAGCAATACCATGCCTATGACGAAGATCGCTAGTGTCAGATAAAGTACGGGCTGACCAAAAAGGTTAAACGTCATATAATCTTCGATCATTGATTTGCTCTTCATGAGGCGTGAGGGCAATAAAAGTAGCATTCTACCGACTACTCCTGGGAGCGAGATCATTGGCAGAATGACCAACGTTAAAGCGAGGCCCATGCTGCTCAAACTATTCTTCATGAAAGCTGAGATGAGAGCAAATAACAGCATCAGTGCACATGCAGCAAGTAAGGCTACCACGTATTGCAGGAAAAATGCCTGGAGCTGCGTCAGTGCGTAGGGACTGTATAAAAATTGGTGGTTGACGTTCAGCGGAGCATCCCAACCCGTAAATTTAAAGGGTAAACAGATAGCCAAGAGGCTGATTGTATAGAACGTGGTCACCCAACTTACGGTAAATAGTAAGCCCGCTACAACTTTGGCCGCGACGATGCTACGTCTTCCATAACGACTCGATAAGATCAGCGCGTCCATGTTATAATCCGCTTCTCCAGAGAATAATGTGGCTAACGCCAGCATCAGGATGATGCCCATAAACAGACTTCCAACAGTATCTGATACAAACCCGAATAAACTCGCCCAAACGTTAACAACATGAAAACCAGGAACTGGGATACGCTCCATCATGGTCAACTGTTTATCCACATCTTTATAGGCATAGGAATCCTTTTCACCAAGGGTAACTAAAGCCAGCTTCCTATCCTTCAAGTCTTCGATAAATTGGGTAAACTGGTCTGCTTGGTAGCCATAAGCGACATAATTTTGCTGAATGATCTTCTCTGTCCGCTCTTCGAGCGTCCCCTCAGATGAATACTCCCACTCTACTCCCTCCTCAAAGGTTGACGCGTATTGCTTGGATAATACGGGATCAATCGGGCCTTCAAGCGTTGTAATCAGCTCTGGATGCGCTTTTTGAATAGCCAACATGCCAGTTAACTGCCCTGAATGGACATGTGTAAAGAAAAAAGCCATAACAACGAAACAGCCGAGAATAGCTATCCAGATTCGTAGTCTCATAATTTTACGCAGCTCGAACCAAATCATTCGCTTCATAGGACACTTGCTCCCTTATAATAGTGCATATATACATCCTCCAAGCTTGGCTCAACTAAGCGGGCATGATCGCAGGGGGCGACTGGGCTAACTACACGTAGTTCTAGCCCGGAATCAAGCTGATGCATATTGACTATGGTGACATGCGCTTTAAATTGCTCCAATTGTCGCTTGTTCACGACCGCTTGCCAGACTTGTCCCTCTAGATCGGCGACCAGCTCTCTGCTTGTCCCTTGACGCAGCAATTGCCCATCGCGCATCAGCAGAACCTGCTTGGCCACATGATCAATATCGGACACGATATGCGTGGATAAAATGACGATACGCTCACCTGAGATCTCAGATAGCATATTGCGAAAGCGTACGCGTTCCATCGGATCAAGCCCAACCGTTGGTTCATCGAGAATAAGCAGGTGTGGATTATTAAGCAGAGCTTGAGCTATACCCAGCCGCCGTTTCATTCCTCCAGAATACTTCCCGCATTTTTTATCCAAATGCTCCGTTAAATTCACGGTATTGGCCAGTTGCTCCACCCGTTCGTTTGCTTCTTTTTTCGTCAATCCTTTGAGGGTAGCCACATAATGCAGGAAGTCCCTTCCGGTAAAATATCCGTAAAACCCTAAATCCTGCGGTAAATAGCCGAGTATGGCTCGATACTGATCTCCCATGGCATTCTTATCCTGACCATCGAGGAGAATCTTGCCAGCGGTGGGGCGCAGCACATCTGCTACAATGCGCATTAATGTGGTTTTTCCCGTTCCATTGGGTCCAAGCAAGCCGTAAATTCCGGGAGTCATGGAAAGAGACAAATCTTTGAGAAGTTGTTTACGACCATAGCTGTGTTTGATATTGCAGATTTTAAGCTCCATGCAAAAACCCTCCCCTTTTCCAATACCTCTCGTTAGCCATTGTCACTCCGCTTAATACCAATGCTAACAAGATTACCACACTAGCCAATCCACTAAGAGAGGTAGATGTCGCCCATAGCAGCATTTTTTCCTCCGACAATAGCACCAGCCAAATAATGGGGAGTAGAGCTAGTAATACAGAAAGTTGCCCAACATGACGGATACGTGCTGCTAAGATCAGGGATACAGCGGCATTAACAAGTAGAGGTATACACCAGAGCAAGGCAACCCGTATCAAGAACTTGCTGTCCCCCTCTGGAAAAGAAATTAGCATCACGACAACATTGAGTAATAACGAAGCCGCTCCCATAAGGAGCAGTCTTGCATGTAGATACTCTTGCAGGGGAAAACGGAAGCTGCGCGTCAATTCCCCCATGCCGCACAAGACCTGACGCGCGATGCTCTGCACGCTGACTAAAAGTGGAATACAGCCAACGATGGGCAACACAAAAATCGGTGGGAGAATATCACCAGCACGGAGTACCAACCAGCCGATGATAAACAATAATGCTCCCAGCAAAGCATCTCTCCACAATTTCTGTGAGAGTACAATGCGCGTTTTCTGCCAGGCACGTAAAGGCACCGGAGCAGCAGGGACCCTCGACCAGAACCCTCGTTGCTCAACTTGTCGCCAGTTAGCCAGCGCTTCCTCAACAAAGCCTCTAGGCGCGGGTGGTTCCGGGATAAGTTTGATGCTTTGGATCAATGCTTCGACTTCTGCTTGGACAAGCTCATCCGGAATGTCCAAAGTTGATCGCTGCTCCTCAACCAAACCATCAATCCACTCCGATCCATGCGACCATTCCGATCTCTTCCATCCATTCGACCCGTTTGACCATTCTGGCCCCTTCGACCATTCCGACCCATTCGAATCAGATTTGGAGGGACTTTTATGTGCGTTAGCGGAATCCCTGTATACATTGGCGGAGTTTCTATGCTCATGATTGAAACCTTTATCCTTACCGTTCATTTACATCCCTCCTTTCTTCACCGCATGCTTTTCCTTGACCGTTCTGTTTTCAGTTGGGTTCAGCAGATCTCGCAGCTTGATCAATGACCGCCGCACCCGTGATTTGACCGTTGATTCTGACGTTTCGGTTACCGCTGCAATCTCGGCAAATGATAGTTCATGCTTATAGCGAAGCAGTAAAGCATCTCGATGATCTTCCGGTAGTGAACCTATAGCTTTGTAAACCAGCTTGACCTCTTCGCGCATCAGCACCCCATCGAGAAAATCGCCTTTGGCGGCAAGCTGTTCAGTCAAGCTGCCCTGTTGTCCGGCTTGACTCACAGCTTTACTACGCAGATAATCGATGCATACATGATGCGCAATGGTGAGCAGCCAAGCCCGAAAGCTACCTTGTTCACCATGAAAGCTATCCAACCGTAACCAGGCTTTCTCGAAGGTCATTTGGCTCAAATCCCAGGCCAGATCAACATCGCGCACCTTCCAACGAACGAAGCGGTAAATATCGTCATAGGTTTGACGAATTAACAATTCTACCGCGGCTTCATTGCCTTGCCGTGCTTGCTCAATCAGCTTGTCCTCTTGGATATCAATCACTTCCTTTGTTGTTCGGCACTTTATATAACGAAATGCATAATGGAAAAGATGCATGAAGCGAGAATAGCCTAAGAAAAAAGCCATCATTGTTTTTTTGGATTGCTGTAAGGAATTTAGTGCTGTTCTATAGTGCTAAATCCGAGGTGTGAACCACCGCGGGCAATTTAGCACTGTTCCATAGTACTATTTGGCTCATCCACAGCCATGGCGGCTGCTTGTGGTGGGTTTAACGCTGTTCTATAGTGCTAAATCCAAGGGTTGAACTGCCGCAGGCCTAATAGCACTGTTCCATAGTGCTATTAGGCTCATCCACGGCTATAACCCCAATTGCTTTTGACGGATTTAGTGCCGCTCTATAGTTCAGAATATGAGGGTGTATGTAAGTTTTCTCTAAGAAAAAAGCCGCAAAAGCCATCGAGTGGCACTTTGTGGCTTCTTACTTGTTCACCATTGCATCACTTCATCATATTCATATTACCGCTATGCTAGTTTAATAGGAATTGGATCATTTCACTATTTACGAGGGAGGGTTGCTCGTGATTGATCGCATGCCCCGCGTTTTTGACAATTTTGTAGGGAATGTTGTGGATTTGCAATTGCTTGATCGCTGCAGGGTAATGGGATAATCGATCGTATTCACCAATTAAGCACAACGTCTTCATCTTAAGTATCTTCAAATCTTCCAAGCTGAACTTACTATTCTTGTGAACCATCATCGACCGATTATTAAAATACTTCAATAACTCATGCC
>JAIMBU010000391.1 GCA_023511325.1 Gorillibacterium sp. | reverse complement strand
CCCTCATGCTTGCCGAGGGGGAGGGGTCGCGTCGTCGCCGGCCACGCTACGGCCGGCTTGGTGATTGCCGCCGCAAGCGTCACGGCGGCTTTGAGTACCGACCGTTGCCGAGCTGGCTGGCAACGCCAGAGCTTGCCGTCGGCGTGCTAGCGCTGGCGCGAGTCATCGCGCTGCATTGGCGCGAGCTGCGCGATGACCCGCTGCAGCACACCGGCCTGCAGCGACTTTTCTACCGCGGTGAACCCACGCGGTTGAGGCCAGTGGCTCGCCGTCTCTGGGCAGAGCTTGAGACGCTCACCACCTACAAGGAGCACCGTAAGGAGCTGGAGTGGCTGAAGGCGGTAATATTTGGCGACCTCCCTCTGGACTGGGCAGCAGATTTTCGCTCGGCTTGGGGTATCGGACCAAACGTCTACGCAGAAGCAAGCGAGCGTAAGCAGGAGGTGCTAGCATCAACGAATAGGCAAGCGTTGATATATATTTAAAGGCTACTGCAAGCGTTCGTTCGTAAGCGCCCGCAGTATAGCACTTCTGTTGCACATATGTTCCTGATCGAGATCGAGCTATCAGGCTTGTACACTATCATCTCTTTTGCACCGAACGTGATTATTCATAAAAGGATCGGCCACGAAGTAAAAGATCGGACATTAAGCGCTCATTAGCCGCTTAGTGTCCGATCCTTTTTTATGGCCGGTTCAGAGTGAAATAGTATGTTAGGATGATGTAGCACTAAATACACTGAATTCCGCCATCATACAGTAATTTAACGCTAGGGGACTACGCCTATCGCTCGACTGTTGGCAGGGCTGGTTCCTTCCCCTTCGCTTTGTGATCATCCCAACCCTCTATCCCTTCTAGATTTAGTATTTTGTTAATCATCAGCCTTACTATGGCACAGCGCTAAATTCACTCATTTACCTCAAAAGAAACCCGCGCAGTAAAATAACACTATGGCACAGTGCTAAATACGCTGAAACCTACCAAACAGTCAATTTAACACTGTGGGACAGCACTAAATTCAACCATTTTCCTAAAAAGAAACCCACATAGTAAAATAGCGCTATGGCACAGTACTAAAATACACTTAAACCCACCATCTGCTGATTTAGCACTACGCCATAGCGCTAAATTTCAAACACCGGTTTAAAACCTCAATCGATCCTTTAAGACTTACTATCTTCACAGATTTATCGTTTGAACAGCTTACAATATTAAAGCATTGGCCTTCCCCAGTGCTTTTATAACTAACGCATCTACATGGTCTTGGCCTTAAAAAGCTATAACTAGCGCATCAGCATGGTCTTAGCCTTAAAAAGCTAACTAGCGAAATACCTAAATAGGCTCACCTTTAAAAACTCACTAAATGTCTCCACAGGTTGCTATAAACCCCTCAATTATCACTCTTGATGCAGACACTAACGCACTAAACTTATCACTAAACCCAACTTAACCATCATCCCTCTAAGGCGCAGAGGTCTTGTCATCCAGAACGAGGTAGATGCCCTTTTCCCAACACATGGATTCCTTTCCTAGCTTGGCAAGCCTGTTTTCGCACCATATGATATAATAGTAACAATATGCAATGTTCGTTTGGAGGATGAATCTGTTGAAATATACACCCATGATGGAACAATATTTAGCCGTTAAGGCTGAAGTGCCAGATGCTTTTTTGTTTTTTCGGCTGGGCGATTTTTATGAAATGTTTTTCGATGATGCGGTGCAGGTATCCCGTGAGCTGGAGCTAACGCTAACTGGTAGAGAGGCTGGGATCGGGGAGCGCGTGCCCATGTGCGGAGTTCCTCATCATGCCGCTGAAACATACATATCGAGGCTGATCGAGAAAGGCTACAAAGTCGCAGTCTGCGAGCAGATGGAGGACGCCTCTGCGGCAAAAGGAATGGTGCGGCGTGAAATCGTCCGCATTGTCACACCGGGGACGCTGATGGAAGGCAAAATGCTAAATGAAGCAGCAAACAACTATATTGCCGCTGTTGCCGAAACGGCAGATCGGTATGGCTTCTCCGTCTGCGATCTGACAACGGGCGAGCTTTATGTCACAGTGCTGGATCATGCTCCAGAGCGACTGGCCGATGAGATCACGACCTATTCCCCTGCTGAAATTCTGGCGTCCGGTACAGCGCTAGCCACGACACGTGAGATTCTGCCGGGCATCGCTGGAACCGTGTTATGCTCGGAGTGGAGTAAGCGGGATGAAGCTTTTGTGCGCGAGCATTTTACAGCAGAGGTACTGGATCCATTGGAGGATGCGGCGCGGGAAGCTATTTATCTAATCATGACTTATTTGAAAGAAACCCAGAAGCGCTCGCTCGGTCACATTACGGAAATTCGCAGCTATCAGACGGATGAGTTTATGACGATGGACCCTTTTACAAGGCGTAATCTGGAGTTGACGGAGACAGTACGAGAGCGCTCCAAAAAAGGTTCGCTACTCTGGCTGCTCGATAAAACCGAAACCGCGATGGGCGGACGAATGCTCCGGCGGTGGATTGAGAAGCCACTGTTTAACCGAAATCGCATCGAGGAACGGCTGGAAGCCGTGGATAAGCTCGTCAACCGTTTGATCGAACGCGAGGAACTACGCGGGGTGTTAAGAGAGGTGTATGATCTCGAGCGTCTGGTAGCCCGGATTTCGTATGGAAGTGCAAGTGGACGCGATCTTTCGGCGCTGCGGCGATCCCTTGAGCAGATCCCGGCTTTTAAAGCGAGTTGCCTAGCAACGGGCTCGGAGACACTGCGAAAGACGGCAGAGACGCTGGACGAGTGCGAAGACGTGCTGGAATGGATTCGGCAGTCACTGGTCGATGAACCACCGCTTTCGATTAAGGAGGGGGGTCTGATCAAGGATGGCTGTCATGAGCATCTAGATCGGTTAAAAGAAGCCAGTCGCAGCGGCAAGACATGGATTGCCGAATTAGAGAAGTTTGAGCGTGAGCGCACGGGGATCAAGACTCTGAAGATCGGCTACAACCGTGTGTTCGGCTATTATATTGAAGTTACCCGCTCTCATCTATCATCTGTACCCGAAGGGCTGTATGAGCGCAAGCAGACCTTAGCCAATGCGGAGCGTTATATTACACCTGAGCTCAAAGAGAAAGAATCTTTAATTCTTGAGGCTGAGGAGAAAATGTTTGGGATCGAGTATGAGCTTTTCTGTGCCTTGCGTGACAAGATTGCGGTAGAAACCCGTCGCTTGCAAAAGCTTGCCGAGGCCGTCGCCTCTGTCGATGTGCTCCAGTCATTCGCTGCGGTCAGTGCCGCGAATCGGTATGTGCGGCCTGTCGTGACCGATCGCTATGATCTGATTGTAGAGGAAGGTCGCCACCCCGTAGTAGAGACCGTTCTCGCGGACCATGCTTTCATTGCTAACGGCACCAACCTACAGCGGGAGGATTCACAGATTCTATTGATTACCGGACCCAACATGGCCGGAAAAAGCACCTACATGCGCCAAGTGGCCGTGCTCTGTATACTAGCGCAAGTTGGTTGCTTTGTACCGGCAGCTAGCGCTACGCTTCCCCTGGTGGATCGGATATTCACCCGCATTGGAGCGGCCGATGATCTGATTGGCGGGCAAAGTACCTTTATGGTCGAGATGATGGACATTCGGGTAATGACGGAAAAAGCGACTCCGCGTAGTCTAGTCATCATCGATGAGCTGGGCAGAGGAACCTCCACAGGTGAAGGGATGGCCATTGCTCAGGCGGTGATCGAATACCTCCATAACAATATCGGCTGTAAGACATTGGTATCGACCCATTTTCACGAACTGGCTCATCTGGAGGAGAGCTTACGCAATCTGCAAAACTATTGCATGGCGGTTAAGGAAAGCGGCCAGCAGGTCACCTTCCTGCGGCGTTTGATCCGTGGTGCAGCCAGTACCAGTTACGGTATTTATTGCGCTCGCATCGCCGGTCTGCCGGAGGAGGTTATCGAACGCTCCTACGCGCTTTTGAATGTTTTTGAAGCTAGAGCTACGGAAGAACAAGCTGCACTAGCAGAGGTAGCGTCAGGTGCTTCAACTGATGAATCTAACGTGGTCAGGGCTGAGCGTGAGCATCGTATTCAAAATAGAGTGGGCGTAAGTAATTTAGGTTCAGGCGATCAGTTAGGTACGTCGATGTCAGCAGCCTTGACTGTTGCCCCTAATTCCACCCATCCATCCGATGTTAGAGCTACCAGTGTTACTCATACTCAAGATCGATCCGACGCTTCCGAGTTATCAGCTAGTGGTGTTACTCAAGATCCAACTGATGCTTCCGAGTTATCAGCTAGTGGTGTTACTCAAGATCCAACTGATGCTTCCGAGTTATCAGCTAGTGGTGTT
>JAIMBU010000390.1 GCA_023511325.1 Gorillibacterium sp. | reverse complement strand
CCAATGGATGCCCACCCCCGCCAAAAGGGATCAATTGAGACGACAGCTTCTCTATCTCCGTGCTACCAAACCCGTGCTTTTTGTTGATTTCTGGAATGATGGGAGATTAACCAATGGGTGTATGGCAGGAGGAAGGATGTATTTCCACATCAATGCCAAAGGGGATGTGGAACCCTGTGTCTTCTGTCACTTCGCTTCTGATAACATCCGAGGTAAAACACTTCTCGAAGTCCTTGATTCTCCCTTCTTTGGAAAGATTCGTTCTCAGCAGCCGACCCTTTGGTACTGTTGCATCCGATATACAGCGCACAACATCTTGAAGCCATGACGAAGTCTGAGTTAGTTGATGGAGAAGCGGTCCTTCAACATCATGAGAACCTTGATGGAACGGGCTACCCTCATGGACTAGTTTGGGAGGACATTGGACTGAACGCGCGGATTCTGCGAGTTGCGGATAGCTTCACAACAATGACCACTGTGAACGCTCGTACAGGTGCCTTGACTGAGGTAGAGAGTGCGCTATATGAACTTTACTGTTGGAGCGATATCCAATATGACAGTGATCTTGTGACTGTGATATGTAAATACTACGGCACACTTGGCAAGAAGAAGAAAAATAAGAAGACAAGAGTATCACCAGGATAATCAATACTTGATGATGAATATCGCCTAAGCCCAAACATTCTATTCAATGTACTTAAAATGTGTTAGAGTGGAAAAGTCAGAAGCCCAGTCATCGGGATGAGATGGACTGGGCTATTTTGTGACTTCGGAGGCGTAGTTTGATGACAATATTACATGCAGCTATCGAATCAGCAGGCTATCGGGACCGACCAGATGTAATTAGGGATGTTCGGTTTGATGTTCATCCGGGCGAGCTTGTTGGTTTAATCGGTCCAAACGGTGCTGGCAAGAGCACGACACTAAAGGCACTGCTTGGTCTGCTGCCTGACATAAAAGGAGAAATTATCTTTGGGGATGGGGATGTTCATTATTCCTATATTCCTGAGCACCCTGTGCTTTATGATGAGCTAACCCTATGGGAGCATCTGGAGCTGGCTGCCGCAGCTATGGGACTTGACGGTGAGGAATTTGTCGAACGGGCGGAGGAATTGCTGAATAAATTTAGATTGACAGGTGTAAAAGATCATTTGCCCTCTAGCTTTTCTAAGGGGATGCAACAGAAAATTATGCTCGTGCTCGGTTTTCTCCATCAGCCGCAGCTCTATATTGTGGACGAGCCCTTTATCGGGCTTGACCCGAAGGCGATTAAGGATTTTCTCGATATGCTTGATTTGGAAAGGAAACGGGGAGCAGCAGTTCTGATGAGTACTCATGTTCTGGATACAGCCGAGCGCGTATGCAGTTCATTCCTGCTAATGTCAGAAGGAACGCTTCTTGCTAGTGGAACATTAACGGATATTCGTAAAGCAAGTGGACTTCCCAATGCGTCGCTCTTTGACTGCTTTACAGCGATGACGGAAGGAGAGGGCGGAGTGTGACTAGCGCGAAACGATACTTTCTCCGTCGCATTCTCGCCAACTTGGCTTTTCAATGGAGAGTCTTGCGACTTGTGGTGGATTGGACCATCGCGATCTACGTCGTTGGACCGGCGATAGCCATCTTTTTCAATCATTACCTCCAGTACTTGAGTGAGCCTCCTGCCTGGTTTTCCTACCTGTCGTTTGATATGTTTAGGGCGTTGCTTTATTTATTCGTGCTAAATGGAACGACTCGTTACTTCCTCGAAGAGGCCGACCAGCTTCATTTCCTGCAGGGAGAGGGCTGGGCTCTGAAATTTAGAAGATGGGGAGCTATCTATTCTGCTGGTCAATCAGCATTGTTCACGGCTATAGTTATGGGTTTTATAGCTCCACTTTTACTGGCTCAGTTTAAACTATCCTGGGATACGATTATTGGTCTGTTTGTTTTCGTTTGGCTGTGTAAAATAATTCGGCAGATTTTCCAGCAGCTTTTAGATGTTACGTTTGTAGGCTGGAAGCTTTCCCTGCTCAATATGGTTATTTATATAGCGCTTGGATTTGGATTTGCTGCGGGCACTACACTTGTTACCGATCAGCCCACACTAGGCTGGGTACTCTGTGCCATATTGCTCCTGATCATACCTCCTGCTTATAATTTGCGCTTTCGTGTCAGAGGTGCGTTGCTTCAGGATGTTCGCCGCGATGCCAAGGCCAAGATGAAATACGTTGCGATTATCCTGCGTAATTTCTCCATGAGGAAGAAACCCTCATATCCTCGTCGGAAGCCCTTGCTATTTCGTAACTCACGACGGATATTTCGCAAGCGTTCAACAGAGAATGGTATTACCGAAGCGGCGATTAAATCGTTGTTCCGCAGTTGGACGCGCATGAGACTATATATTATTATCGTCTTTTGTTTTATTCTTGGAATTTTGTTCACCCAATTGACCTCGGCGCAGACGTTCCTCTTTACAATACTTTGGTGCGTTGCAGGCTTTATTCTTTCCTACTTCGTTCGACTGCAATGGGCAGATTTTGCGGATAACCCGTTTCTTGGACTGTTTGCCTGGGAGCCAGGGGTATTAATCCTTGCCATGAAAAAATACGTCTATATCACCATGTTGCCCGGCTTTCTAGCTATTGGGCTTGCTGTGTGGATGCCTGTTATGTCTCCTATAGAAGTGATTCTCATGTTGCCCGTTGGGGCTTTTGTCGGCTACATTATTGCATCCATTTACAGTACCATTGCTTCCTTCCGAATGGACAGTCGCGGTGGAATTCGCTAATATAGTGAAGACAGCAAAGATAGGGAAATGTGCAGGAGGTCATATATGCAACGGGAATGTGTTTTTTGCAGCCGTGATGAAAGATTGGAACACCTGATGATCGAGATCTGTGAACTTGGTGTATCTACGCTTTATCTAAACAAAGAGCAGAGCTACTTTGGGCGTTGTGTGTTGGTATTAAACGAGCATCAGCGGGAGTTATTCCACTTGTCCGAGGAGACCCGGTCGAAACTGATGGAGGATATTGTACGGGTAGCTAGTGCAATTGAGAAAGCCTTCCTGCCGGACAAAATCAATTACGGAATGTACGGTGACACCATGCCGCACATCCACTTCCATGTCGTGCCGAAATATAAGGATGGGGAATCCTGGGGTGGTTCGTTCGAGGTCAATCCTAATAAAACTTATTTTAATGATGAACAGTATATGGGAATGATTGAAAAGTTAATTAAATACTTAGAAGTAACCTGACCCCCATCTGATCCAAACATTGGTTAGTGGGGAATAAGGTTTTAGTGTCCTCCTCACAAGAATGCTACAGTTATAAAAACGGCTAAAAATACGAACAAAGCAAAAAAGAGACTGCTCACGAGTCTCTTTTTTGCTTTGTTTGCGTCATTTACATTCAGGTTGTAGGGGAATTCTGTAGTGCCTCCTCTGCTGCAGAGAAGCCGGCCGTATAGCCACTGGAAAAAGCAGCCGTGATGTTATAGCCGCCAGTATAACCGTGAACATCAAGGATCTCCCCGCAAAAATACAAGCCATTCGTGATTTTTGAGCCCATGGTTCGCGGATCGATTTCCTTGAGCTGCACACCACCACCGGTTACGAAGGCTACCTCGATTGACAGCGTTCCATCAATCTCCACGGGAAAGGCTTTGAGGAGAGCCGCCAGACCTAACCATTGCTGCTTAGGTAGATTATCGTAGGTTATGTCTTCCGGTATTTCTACCTTTTGCAGTAAGATCGGAATAAGTCGCTCTGGTAAAAGAACTTTAAGTACATTCTTAATTGCTTTTTTCGACTCCGCCTCTGCAAGCTGTAAGGTTTCACGGTAAAGCTCGTCTTTGGATTTATCAGGGAACAAATCAATGGTTAACCGAACAGAGGTTACCCCTGTCTGCCTTAAACCCTTGACTACAAATTGACTGCATCGTAAAGCAGCAGGACCAGATAGACCGAAGTGGGTAAATAGCATGTCCCCTTCATGAGTGACGACAGCTTTTCCCTTCGAGTTCCAAACGGTGAGGGCGACATTCTTCAACGCCAAACCCTGAAGTTTTCGATCAACAATGACTCGCTCCCGCGAAGTAAGTGGAACCTCTGTGGGATAAAGTTCTGTGATCGTATGACCTGCCGCTATTGCCCATTTGTATCCATCTCCAGTACTTCCGGTTTGGGGGACAGACTTACCTCCAGTGGCGACGATGACAGTCCTACCTTGGAAGGACTCACCACCTCCAAGGCGGACTCCACTAACCTGTCCTTCGCTATAAAGCACTTCGATGACAGAGCTCTCCAGGCGAATTTCGACTTCAAGACTCTTCACTTTGCGGACAAGAGCATCCACAACCGTCTGTGCTT
>JAIMBU010000389.1 GCA_023511325.1 Gorillibacterium sp. | reverse complement strand
CAGCAGAGGCGAGCAGCGGTGCTAAAATCAGGGTTGTGGTATCGCCAACCCCTCCGGTTGAATGTTTATCTACTTTAATTCCTGGAATATCGCTAAGGTCCATTTGTTCACCAGAACGGGCCATTTCCAAAGTTAAGTGAGCCGTTTCAGCAGCAGTCATCCCCTGAAAATAAACGGCCATTGCCCAAGCAGCCATCTGATAGTCTGGTATCTCCCCCTTGGTAAAACCAGTGATTAAGCTTGCAATTTCTTCCTTGGATAGCTCCATGCCATCTCTTTTTCTCTGAATGATATCGACCGTACGCATAGTTCAACTCCTTCATTTTCCTTGCACACGACTCCATACTTATCTATCGTGCCTATCCATAATCTTACTTTACCCCAAAATGACCACTCCGAAAAGCACACTGAACGGACAATCCCTCTCATCACTCGGCTTCACACGCAGTTCACACCTTACTCCCGATTGAAATGAATAAAGAGCAATCCGCGCATTTGCGCAGCTTGCTCTACTCATGTAAAACAACGTTCCTAGAGGATTCTAGAAATCATCACGCTCTTCTATAATTGAACCTCTTTAACAAAAGAACGGATCAACGCTTGGAATTTGGGCTTGGCTCGTTCAGCCGTAGCCATAACCTGTTCATGGGTCAATGGCTCAAGCTCATCACCGATTGCCATATCGGTAATACAGGATATTCCGAGTACTCGCATGCGCGCGTGGCTAGCCGCAACGACTTCAGCTACCGTGGACATACCAACTGCATCCCCACCCATACGTGCAAGCATCGTCAACTCAGCTGGTGTCATATAGGAAGGACCACTGATTCCACTGTAAACACCCTCACGTAGCGTCAGCGCCTCACCATCAACACCGCGAACATCGGCAGCTAGCTTCTTCGCAAGCTCACGGAAGGAGCGTGTATAGGCTTCTGACATGTCGGGGAAGCGCAAACCCAACTCAGGATGGTTATGACCGATCAATGGGTTGGCCCCTGTCAGGTTGAGATGATCCGAGATCAGCATTAAATCACCAGCCGCATATCCCCGGTTTAGACCACCTGCGGCATTGGTAATCACGAGATTGGCAATACCCAGCAGGTGCATGACATAGACGGGAAATACAACACGGCGCATATCATAACCCTCGTAGAAATGAATCCTTCCTTGCATGACCAAAACGTCCTTGCCATCCAGCTTACCTGCAACAAAGCGACCCGCATGTCCGACAACGGTGGATTCAGGGAAATGGGGAACATCTTTGTAGTCAATATAAACCGCATCCTCCACATGATCGGCGAGATCGCCGAGTCCTGAGCCGAGGATCAAGCCAAGCTGCGGCTTTCTTCCTGAAAGCTGGTTCCTTAAGTAATTTGCAGCTTCTTCAATCTGATTCAAGTATGTTGTTTGCTCTGTCACGTCTGGGCTCCTCCTATATATTCGGAATGATCGCTAGGATCAAACCGAGGAATTGGTCTTTTACTT
This sequence comes from Gorillibacterium sp., assembly GCA_023511325.1. Lineage (GTDB taxonomy): Bacteria > Bacillota > Bacilli > Paenibacillales > NBRC-103111 > Gorillibacterium. The sequence continues at coordinate 2,883 of JAIMBU010000389.1, read as the reverse complement.
TATCAGCGGCTGCCATCACTTCCGCGTGAGCAAGCGGCTGGTCCAAGATGCCTGCTGCCATATTCGAGATGCAGGAGAACCCCAGCACTTCGATGCCTGCATGTCTTGCGGCTGTTACCTCTGGCACGGTAGACATGCCGACGGCATCCGCACCAAGAACGCGCAGCATACGAATTTCAGCTGGTGTTTCATAGGATGGCCCTTGCATGCCGGCATACACACCAGTACGCAAGCGCAGACCCACGGTAGCTGCTGCAGCTTCGGCAACCGCGCGAAGTCTGCGGCTATAAGCTTCCGACATATCAGGGAAACGCACGCCGAGCTCACTCTCATTAGGCCCGATCAGTGGATTCATAAACATAAAATTGATATGATCGGTGATCAGCATCAGATCGCCGACGTCAAATGACTCATTGATCCCACCTGCCGCATTAGTAACAAGCAAAGTCTTCACACCTAGCTTCTTCATGACACGGATGGGAAAAGAAACGAGCTCAGCCCCATACCCTTCATAAGTATGGAACCGCCCCTTCATCATAACAACAGACTGCCCTTTAATTTGACCCAGAACCAGTTCACCAGCATGTCCTTCTACTGTAGATACAGGAAAATAGGGGATGTCTCCATAAGGAATAATGGTTGGTTCTTCAATTAATTCGGCCAGTATACCAAGACCAGAACCCAGAATGAGTCCTATCGTAGGCTGAATCGCTGCTTTAGCCTTAATAAATTCAGTTGCTTTAGCAATTTTGTCGGCTAGCTTTAGTTGTTCCATTTTTACATTACAGCCCCTTTTTTAATTCGTTTAGAAAGCTTGTTCCATGCTCCGGAGGCTCAACCGAGAAATTATCTGCCAGTGTAGCCCCGATATCTGAAAAGGTTTGGCGAATACCAAGTGAATGAGTTCCGGCAAAAGCCGGACTCCAGACGATCAGTGGAACATATTCGCGTGTGTGATCCGTTCCGGGAGCAACCGGGTCATTTCCATGATCGGCAGTCAAAATCAGTAGATCCTCCACATCCAATTGTCCCATTATTTCTGGCAAGGCCCGGTCAAACTCCATCAGGGCATGTCCATAACCCTCAGGGTCACGGCGATGACCATATAAAGAGTCAAAGTCCACCAGATTGGTAAAAGTAAGTCCGGTAAATTCCCGTCCCATTGCCTCAATGGTTTTGCGAATCCCGTCCGCATTGCTCTTGGTTGGCAATGATTCAGTAACGCCTTCTCCGGTGTAGATGTCATCAATCTTGCCGATGGCAATAACAGCAAGACCAGCATTTTTTAGGTGGTTCATCACCGTAGAAGCTGGGGGCTTAACTGCATAATCATGGCGATTTGTTGTCCGTTTAAAGCTGCCTGGTTGACCACTGAAAGGTCGGGCAATCACCCGTCCAACCAAATATTCTTCTCGCAGCGTTAGCTCTCTGGCAATTCTACAGGCTGCATAAAGTTCTTCCAGCGGGATTATATCCTCATTAGCTGCAATTTGAAATACGCTGTCCGCAGAGGTGTAAACAATCCACGCCCCCGTTTTTAATTGCTCTTCTCCCAGCTCAACGAGTATTTCGGTACCAGAGGCTGGCTTATTGCCGATAACCTTGCGCCCTGTTGCCTGTTCAAATTCATCAATAAGCGACTTCGGGAAGCCCTCTGGGTAGGTATTAAACGGAGCTTCAATTTTGAGACCCATGATCTCCCAGTGCCCTGTCATCGTGTCCTTACCTACAGAAGCCTCGTCCATTTTGCCATAATACGCTTGCGGCTGTTCAACCGCTGGTAGGTTAGGGATGGCTGTAATATTTCCTAAGCCCATTGCTTGCATATTGGGCAGTGAAAAGCCTTTAACTTGTTCAGCAATATGGCCAATTGTGTGGGCACCCTCATCATGAAACTCAGGGGCGTCAGGAAGTTCACCAATCCCTACACTATCCAGTACAATCAAACAAACCCTGCGAAATTTCATCTATATGCCTCCTTTTGATGTTTTGTTCAACTTATAGAGTCATTTTTTTGGAACAAGGATAAACGGCTTAGCCGTTTTTAAAAACGGGCCGTTTACCTACTCCTCCAAATGCTCTCATTCATATATACCCACTATACCCACCCTACCACTATATTACCCAAATCTATAGGGACAGACCCGACTCTTTCGCCCGAGGATGAGTTCGATCATAAACTTCCTTCATATTGTTCTTCGTCATATGCGTATAAATCTGAGTCGTGGTAATATCTGCATGACCGAGCATCTCCTGAACGGAACGAAGATCTGCACCATTGTCGAGCAGATGCGTGGCAAAGGAATGTCGAAGGGTATGTGGTGTAATCTCCTTCTGGATATTTGCTTCCCGGGCATATTTCTTAATAATCTTCCAGAAGCCTTGGCGGGTAAGTCGGGTTCCGAGATGATTGATGAATAAGGCTGACTCCGACTCCGATTGCTTAAGCAACAGGGCCCGCATGCTCTCGAGGTATTCATCTAGACATTTAGCGGCTGTCTGCCCAAGCGGAATAACCCTCTCTTTAGGGGTTTTGCTGGCGCAATGTACAAATCCAAGCGACGGATTCACATCAAGTAGATCAAGTGAGATCAGTTCAGTCACACGGATACCGGTTGCATAAAGCATCTCCAGCATGGCTTTGTCGCGAATTCCCGCAGGTGAGGTATTAGCTGCTGCCTCCAGTAGCTTCGCAGCTTCATCAACTGTGAGCACTTGCGGAAGCCGCTTATCCAGCTTGGGCGCATCAAGTTGAAGCGCCGGGTTAGCAACCAACAGATCCTGCTGAGATAAATATTGAAAAAACGAACGAATGGAAACAATGCACCTGGAGACGGTTGAAGCCGCTCGCCCCTTGTGTTTCATTTCCAGCAAGTATCTTTG
>JAIMBU010000388.1 GCA_023511325.1 Gorillibacterium sp. | reverse complement strand
GCCCAATTCGTACAAGAAACGACAGCACACATAGAAGTGGTCTATATCGAAACAAATGGAGAAGGCGACGAAGAAAACGAGGAAATCCGAACGGGATCAAACATAAATATTTATCTCGACAAGCAAAATGGCAAATGGGTTTTAAAAAAATAACCGTCTAAAACTCAGATCGATCATCTGCTCTTTGAAGACGAATCAATGATTCGCGCCTATCAAGCGCTACAATACAATTGGTTCCCTCGTGGCAGTCAACGATATATAAATAAGACAATGGTTATTAGAAAAGGTTGTATGTTCAACGATCAGCATGCTCCTGAATGCTACTGTTGTCGACATTTGGGTCAAGGCGTATCGCCATGGTATAATGAGTAAGCTTTCTAACCTAGCGATGGAGTGATAATCATGCCGTTCCGTATAATTTTGGCCGCCTATGACGGCTCAAAGCTTTCCCGCAAAGCACTTGATAAAGCAATGGACATTGCAAAACATTACCCAGAGGCTGAACTCCACGTCGTACACGTCATCCAGTATCCCGTTATGATCCTCGGTGAGGCAATGATCACGGCATCAGCAGAAGTACAGAAGGAATACTACGATAAATCAGAGGAACTTATGGAGGAAGTAAAACAGTTGCTCCAAACCCTCCCCAACAAGTCCCTAACTACTCAACTGGAAGGCCAAGCAGCACCAGCAATTGTCGATTATGCAATCGCCAAATCCTGTGACCTGATCGTGGTCGGAAGTCGGGGAGTCAGTAATCTCCATGAGCTTATGCTTGGCAGCGTCAGCCATGATGTGGCTCAACATGCAAAGGTACCTGTCCTCATCGTCAAATAAGCTCCGTATTCCATTAGAGCAAATAGTCAAAAGGCTTTCCCGACCCATGCAGCGCATGGTTTTGGGAAAGCCTTTTTGTGCATTTTTCGCTGATTTAACCTCTCCGCACTAGCTTGCTAGTTGCCTGGATGATTCCGGAGCGTCCACTCAAGCGTTGCTCCAATTGCCAGCGCTTCATTCGGCTGATTTTCTTAAGCTCTGCTCTCGTTTCCTCACCAACACCGATAATATCATGAAGATGAGCAGCAATGATGATCAGGGCAAACGAAAGCCAAAGAATACCGAAAATGGTTGGCAACGTCCAACCTTCTCCTATCCGAAGCTGAGGGACTGCATAAATTAACATCCCGAGAACGAGACTGAGCCCGATCACATTCTTAGATCCCTTCAAGGAAATCGCTCCCTTCTTGAAGCTTGTACGGTCTAGTGTATGCCTGAGACTTCATCGATATGAATCCAATTGCCTCCTACTTGCGCATATGCCAACAGCTATGGGTCTGGATGAAGGTCTGGATGAACAAATGCTTTGCGCCTGTAACTTGGGCTATGAGCAAGCACCAAGGGATTTCTGTCCTCATATGATGAACTAATTGACGGCTGATGCTCAGGCTATCTATCAAGGGAGGTTACTCGATGAATGCTTGTTGGCCAGCTTTGGGTATCATGACCTGCTTTCACACGGGTGTGCCTCCCTTTCGGCAGAAAGAAACCTTCCGAGCGCTTTGTGAAGCAGGAGAAGCTCTTGGCGTTTATGTGTATGTGTTTGCTCCAGAAGCGCTGATTACACAAGATAGCCTGATAAAGGGTCTAGTTGGCTACACCTATCAACCAGAAACAGCAAGCTGGCAGCGAGGTGTTTGTCCAAAGCCTGGCGTGGTGTACGATCGCACCTTTTGTACCACTGCCGAGGAGGAACATAGCGCTCGCACCGCGCGACGAAAGCTCTCAAGGCTTAGCATCCCTCTCCTGCAGCACGGGCTGGGCGGCAAATGGGAAACCCAACAGGCGCTCTCAGCATGCAGCGCCCTTAGGGCTCATCTGCCCGCAACAGAGTTGCTAGGCAGCGGTGTGAGACGCCGGCTCGCGCAGCAAGGAGCCGCCTTCCTCAAGCCGGACTTTGGCTCGCAGGGCAAGGGCTGTGCCCTGCTCCTCTGTCCGGACTTAGGGAGGAGTGTCGGCAACGCTCCGTCTGCCGATACTCAGACAGCGCGTAGCAGCGTTCCTTACGCTGCTATTGGCCGGGATGCGGAGAATCAGCCCTTCCGCACCAATTTTTCCAACGCCAAGGAAGCCAGCGCTTGGCTAAAGAGCTTTACCGCGCGTACCCGCTACTTGGTACAGGATTTCTTAAGCCTTACTGCGGCTGACGGCAGTGTCTATGATATTCGTTCCCTCGTCCAGAAGGACGGAACGGGTACCTGGGTACTTACCGGAATGGCAGCAAGATGTGGCAAGCCCGGAAGCGCCACCTCGAATCTTCATGGAGGGGGCTCAGCAGAAGAAGCTGGCGCTTATCTGACTCGCGCCTTTGGCCGTCAAAAGGCTGAAGCCCTTCTCAGTAAGCTCGCACAGCTTTCCTTGCTCGTCGCGCATGCTTTGGAACAGTATTACGGTCGTTTGGCAGAACTTGGCCTTGACTTTGGTGTTGACCGAGACGGTCATATCTGGTTGATCGAAGCGAATTCCAAACCAGGTCGATCCGTCTTCCGCATAATCGGTAACTTAGAAGCAGCAACTCGGTCGACGCTCTATCCCGTCGCGTATGCGCGGAAACTCCTCTCAAATTCCAGCTTAACTCCCGCTACCCTCGAATCGTTTAGGAGGATAAATCGATGAGCTTGACCCCATGCACGATTCTCATAACCAGACAAGAGGACAGCACCATCGCCTTCACCCGTTCTCTTGGTACGCAATTACAGCTTAGTCCTAACCGAACATGTACCCTGCGAATTGGTTCCAGAAGTGTGACCGTTTCAGTGAAACCCTTGAATCGCCGAGGAAACTTTCTAGCGATCCCAGCCTCGATTGCAACAATACTCAAGCTTCCTAACCCAGGGAAATGCTTAATCAAGGTAGAAGGAAGGCGCGAGCTGAGAATTGGTCCACTGATCGGGATTATGACTTCAATAAGCAATGATCCGGCCCTGCCCTTTGGAGGCCGCACCTCATTTATTCGAGATATTATTGATGCTGGGAAGGAAGACAGTTTCTTCTTCGGGTTTTCTCCACGAAGTGTAAATTGGGATGATGAGACGGTCACTGGATATTTCCGCGGCACCAATGGCGGCTGGGTGCGCAGAACCGTCCCTCTGCCTGATGTGGTGTATAACCGTTTTCCCAACCGCGGTTTAGAGAAGACAGCAGAAATTCGTCAGTTAAAGGAAGAGTTTGTCAATCATAATATTCCTTTCTTTAATTGGGGCTTCTTTGACAAATGGGATGTTTATCGACTGCTGGATGGCGATAAAGATATGTCCCCTTATGTTCCCGATACGGAGCTCAATCCAACAGCAGACGATATCCAGCAGATGCTTGAGCGGCACCGCTTCTTATATTTAAAGCCTTCTGCCGGCAGCCTTGGTTTCGGTATTTATCGATTGACCTACAATCCTGGTAAAGGCTACTTCCTCCGCTTCCGCAAGGATAATGCGAATGTACTGATGCGCTTTCCACGCTTTCAAGGTCTCATGCAGATGCTGAAACGTCAGAAAATCCGCATGTCGCAATATGTCATTCAACAAGGGATTCGTTTGATTGAACTGGATGGTTGCCCGATTGACTTCCGCTTTCATCTGACCAAGGATGGAGCAAACGAATGGGTCGTCTCCGGAATAGGAGCGAAGAAGGCAGGCAGAGGCAGCGTGACCACCCATGTTCGTACAGGAGGTCAGTTGATGACTCCAGAACAGGTGCTTGTGACTACTCACGGGGATAAAGGCTTAGAAATTCTGGAAAAAGCAAAGGATACGTCAATTAAGCTAGCGAAAGCGATTGAGAAAGCATTTCCCCATAGGTTAGGTGAACTTGGTCTTGATTTAGGCATTGATCAGGATGAGAATATTTGGATGTTCGAAGCCAATTCCAAGCCAGGGCGTACCATCTTTAAGCACCCACTCCTCAAAAGTCAAGGAAAGGATGCATCCACTAACCTATTCGAGCATTGCTTGTATCTGAGTCGCTTCACTAGGGGGGGGGAATGAACCGTGAGTGTCATGATCCAGGACACGGTACCCCGGACATCGCTTGCGATCCTGACTATGCCGGATCCGGAACGTGGCTTCAGGGGCAATCATGCTAACTTTATCGATCTAATTCAAGCGGGTAAAGATGGTGGCGTCTTTGTATTCGTTGTGACAACGGATGAGTTCTTCATAAACAAGAAGCGAATTCATGGCCATGTCTATAATGCCGAAACCGATATGTGGACCCGCCAGCTGCTTCCGCTACCCCAAGTCGTCTATAATCGGATTCCGACACGGACTGACGAGCAGTTGCCTGAAGTAAATAGAATGATTGGTGATATACTGAAGAAT
>JAIMBU010000387.1 GCA_023511325.1 Gorillibacterium sp. | reverse complement strand
CAACCGCTCCGTTCCGCCCGGCTCCTCGTCGAAATAAAGCCGCAGCCTCCGCCGGACGTTGGCGATGCCCACTCCCGACTTCTTGGCGGACAGCGGCGCGCCGCCCTCGGCGGGAACGAGCAAAGCCCGCAGCGTCTCCTCGTCCATGCCTTCCCCGTCGTCCTCGACCGAGATCGAAAGCTCGGCTTCCGCCGCCCGAACGACGGAAACGGCGACCGTCCCCGGCCCGATCCGGCTCTCCACGCCGTGAAGAATGGCGTTCTCCACAAGCGGCTGAATGCTCATTTTGGGGATGCAATAGTCCATGACTGTTTCATCAATCGTAATGCTATAGTTGAATTTATCGCCAAAACGAAATTTCTCAATTTTTAAGTACATTTCAGTAAATAGAATTTCCTCTCTCAGTGTGACGATATCCTCTTGCCAGCTCAACAGCCTTCGCATAATTTTAGCCAAGCTCTTGATGATCTCGGTTACTTCCGTATACTGGTTCCGCGTACACACGACCAGAATAGCATTGAGCGTATTAAACAAGAAGTGTGGGTTCATCTGACTCTGGAGAACATTTAGCTCCGCTCGAATCCGCTCTAGCTCCAAATCCTTCTTCTGAAGCTCTAGCTTATAGACATCGTTTATTAGAGAGTTGATCTTGGCGGTCATCCGATTAAAATCACGAATTAATTCCCCAATTTCGTCTCTTCCCTCGTCAAGAATAAGCAGATCAAACTTGCCGTTCTTCACTTGTTTCATATGGCGCGACAACCGCTTCACTCGATAATTATAGGAGCGCAGAATAATAAAAATCAGCAGTGTGGTAACGATTGTACATGTAGCCGCTAGTAGCATAACGAAATCTCTCGATTTCTTCAGTTCCTGGGACATGCCATTGCCTTCAGCGATCCCGACCATTCTCCAGCCCTTTAGATAGGATGCCTGACCAATAGGCTCCTGAAAGGACACGCGCTTGGAGTCTAGCTGATCGGAGGAGAACAACGGATAATCCTCCTCTTGAATCGTGATGTCTTCTTTATCGCTTTCTAGGATGATCTGATTCTCCGCGTTAACAATGTACAGCTTCAAGAAACCTTTTTCCTGAACGATCACATCCAGCATTTCATGGAGACTGATATCAACCTTAAGAATTTTAGTATATACATTGGTGTCATCGAAAGTATTTAGGCGCATAAATACACTCAAATGAGGGACAGCATAGGGATAATAATTCACGCTTGTACTCCGGTAAGCATATAAGACAATCTTCTCTTTGGATGTCATTACCTTGTGGTACCATTCACTAGATGTCATGGTGGTGTCCAAGAGAAAGTAGTTGCCGCCAGACTGAATCGTTGGGTTGTCGGTAATCACCGTTATCTGCTCTAGCTGTGCATTCACGGGCATATAGTGAGCCACTTTATCCTTGAGCAATGTCAGGTAAGCATTGTAGTAAACGGATGAGTTCGGGTACACACTGTCTAATGCCTCATACATGGATTTATCGGTCGAAATGACGTGGCTGATCCCAACCACGCCCTCAATCAGTTCATTGATCTCTTTGCTCGCCCGACTCATTGATATTTCCAAATTCTGATATTCCTTCGTCTTAATATTCTGCGATATCCGATTTAAGAATAGCACATTTAAAAGAACGATCGGAATGAGCACACAGGTAACATAAACAAGCAGAACTTTATAGCGAAGGGGTACATCATTCACTTTGCTGAGAAAACCCAATTTCCGCTTCATTGCGGTACCCTCCCGTCTTCTCTGTAGGTTTTTTTGAAAGCAGAGGGTAAGCAATTTGTTGCTTCTTTAAATTTGCACACAAAATAATCACTGTCCTGATAGCCGACAGCAACTGCAATATCCGCTACCTTCATCGGGGTGCGAATCAACAGTTTTTTCGCCTCCTCGATCCGCTTAACGTTGATATATTCGTTAAAGGACATCCCGCTCGTTTTCTTAAACAGTTGCCCTAGATAGGTCGAGTTCATCGCGAATTGCTCCGCCACATGGCAGAGCTTGAGCTTCTTATGGTAGTTCTGATTGATATATTCAATCACCCAATGAATGGTATTGCCTGCGTTCTTCCACCGGATGTGCTCTAGCTGATCAGCCGTATAGATGCAGATGCCCCTGACATGTTGCTCTAGCGCAAACAAGCCTGTGCCGCTCCAGCTCTGACTCAGGAAACGAAGGTGATCAGCGTAATGATCCGCCTCATCATTCATTCCCGTGATTATTCTGAGCAGGTTCATCTTCAGATTGGCAACAAATAAATGCACCATACTCTCGGCTACATGCTTCGCGTGAAAGGAAATGAATATCTGCTGAATAAGCAAGTTCATCTCATCGTGATCCTGCTGTTCAATGGCCTTATATAAAGGAGATAAATCAGTTTCTCCAAGCTCGCTACTTATCTTCAGACCTTGCAGCGCTTTAAAGTAAAATACCCCTCCATTTTCCTTGTAAACCTGTAGGTTGCGCGCAGCAAGAGCCTGCTCATAGATAACCTTAATCGCGTCAATTCCCCTACGTCCATCGCTCACGAATACGGAAAGTCGACTATTCTTACTGATCAACAGCTGATCGCGATACTGGTTAACAAGCGTGGTTAGCTGCACGGGCAAGCCTGCCTGACCACGAAAGAGAACGCCGACTCGCTCATTGCCATCCATAAAAACATGAATCAATTGCTCTGGATAATGATCCTCGATCAGCAGTTGGAACCTGTATTTGAAAGCGCGCATATCAGGTTCTCTGCATGCGCCATCTTCGTTATGAGAACGATCCACCTCAAGAAGCATACAAGCAATGGTCTCACCATCTACAATACCAAGGAGCTGCTTACAACGTTGCGTGAACTCTGCATCCTCTTCTCCACGGATCATACGTGTGATCAGTTGGTTGGTCAGCAGAGTTCTCCTGCGTTCGTTGCTGCGTTCTTCAAGCTCCGCCGCTTGAATCTCTTGGCACAGCTTATCCAATACCGGATCCATCTCTGTTTCATCGATCGGTTTCAGGAGATAATGATGGATGCCTGAGCGCATCGCAGTTTGGGCAAAAGCAAAGTTGTTATACCCGCTTAAGATTATAAAACGGGGTGGATTCTTCATCGTCTCTTTCACTTGTTGAATTAACTGCAAGCCCGTTAAATCAGGCATCTGAATATCGGTAACAACAAGATCTGGATGATAGCTGCGAATGAAGTTCAAGGCATCATATCCTGTTGATGCTTCACCATTGATTTCGAAACCATGCGCATTCCAGTCGATCATTATTCGTAATCCTTCCAGAACCAAAGGCTCATCATCGACCAATAACACACTTAGCATGACCACGCGCCCCCTGTGTCCCTTGCCTTATGAATTTTCATAAGTATGAAGCACAATTCCTGTGCTGTCCATTAGGTGTAAGTGCTTTCATTATAAGGGGACGTCGTCTCTAATAACTACCTAAAGTAAAGGGGTTGACCGAAAAATATTAGTCGTTTTATGATGCTTGCTTCAAGATTGCTTATCCCCGCTCAAGGATCAGTTCGCATATTGCTTCACCGGCATAACCGCAAGCACATTCTCGTTACGAAATAATCGGGGGGCTCTACGTATGAAGCAATAAGCGGTCATGCACTCAAGGTCTACAGAAAGCACGCGAACTCTCCGCTGTGACAGCTTGTTATGTCGATCCAGATAGATAATGTCGATATTCTGCCCAACGTATCGCTCAAATGTTCTACGCATGAATAAGCCCTCCCAAGAATGGATTAATATTGTACTTATTATATGCGATGAATACGATTTTATGCAAACACATGTTCCTATTGTCATCAATTCCCCTTGCTTTACGTCAGAGTTTGAGAGCAGTATAATAGGTCTTTAAATACAAAACCCCATGTTTAAATAAACCTGCTATCACTGGCTGTTTTTATATTTATCAGGATAAGATTGGAGGTCTCCTGTGGAGCAGCAAGCCTTATTAGCGATTGGTATCTTTATCTTGACCTATGGCATTATCATCTCGGAAAAAATTCATCGCACGATCATTGCCATGATCGGAGGTATCGCGACGATAGCTCTGGGCATTGTGACCCAAGAAGAGGCGTTGCGCCACATTGACTTCAATACAATAGGCTTGCTCATCGGTATGATGATTATTGTGTCTGTTACGGCCGAGACTGGGATGTTTCGTTATTTGGCTATTTGGGCAGCGAAGAAGGCTTGTGGCGATCCGGTTCGGATTCTAGTGGCTATATTCCTGATCACAGCTATTGTTTCAGCATTTCTTGATAATGTAACGACCGTCCTGCTGATGGTACCCGTGACGTTCAGTATTACGCGCCAGCTTAAGGTAAACCCGCTCCCCTATTTGTTGAGTCAGATC
>JAIMBU010000386.1 GCA_023511325.1 Gorillibacterium sp. | reverse complement strand
ATATTACCTATTACCCATCTGCACAGCATTCGCAACAAGGAAGTCTCATTTCACACCAAAAATAGTAACGGCTCCACTCGGGAGCCGTCATCTTGGTTGCGTTACAGAATCAAAGTATAAATGAGATGGTACAGTAGAAAAGCAATAATCATCGAAGTGGGTATCGTAATGACCCAGGTAAAGAGCATCGTTCTAACCGTACTCCAGTTGACGGAGCGTGGACGAATAGCCGTACCTGTTCCAATAATAGCAGAGGTTACAACATGAGTGGTTGACAATGGAAGTCCGAAGTGAGTACCAATCGTCAAAATCCCGGCTGAGGTTAGATCAGATGCAAAGCCGTTCATTGGCTCAATCTTAATGATTTTGGTACCAACCGTTTGAATAATTTTCCAGCCGCCAATCGATGTTCCAAGCCCCATCGCTGTAGCGGCACTAAGCTTGACCCAGATTGGAATATGATCGTTAATGCCATAATAGCCTCCAGAGACAAGAGCAAAGAAAATAATACCCATAGCCTTCTGCGCATCATTCATTCCGTGTGACAAAGACTGCCAGCCTGCTGATAAGATCTGCATGCCGCGAAAGCCTTTGTTGATTTGGCCAGGTGAAGTTTTACCAAACATTTTCAATAGCTTTCGGATGAGATTGAGGATGATATAACCGGCTACAAAAGCAATAATCGGGGAGATGAGCAACCCTGTAAGGATCTTGCCAAAGCCACTCCAATGAATTTCTCTTAAACCTGCTCCAGCGATCACCGCCCCAGCTAAGGAACCGACCAAGGTATGGGAGGATGAAGAAGGGATACCTATATACCAAGTGACTAAATTCCACAAAATCATCGATATCAGGGCAGCAGTAACGATCTGAATTCCGTTATCGATATGCATCGGATCAGCAATACCTTTCCCAATGCTCTTAGCTACACTTTCAGAGATGATGGCACCGAGAAAATTCAAAATAGCGGCATAAAAGATAGCAAAACGTGGTTTTAGCGCCTTGGTCGACACAGAGGTAGCAATAGCATTTGCCGTGTCATGAAAACCATTGATGAAATCAAAGAGCAGCGCCAGAACGACAATTATGACGATCGCTGTCACAAAGATCCTCCTATGTATTTGCAATTTATGGTACAACGCAAGAATGCAGTTCTCATACAAGATGGGGGGAACATAACAGCATATGTTAAGGTTTTATGAAGACCATGGAGAATCATATCACAATCCGCCGCAAATGTTGAGGGTATTTTATGGTTTTTCTATTGTGTAAGCGCTTCAAACATTGAACATTTTATTTCTTTACAATCTTAAGAGGAAAGATACGCCCATTTATTCCAACGGATACCAGTACTCTTAATACTCAGAAAACAGATCGACTTTCCCAAGATAAACCTTATCTATGTCAATGGACGGCGTTCTGTTGCCTATGAAACGAAGGCCTGCAATACCACATTTAATGTGGAGTTGCAGGCCTTCATATTCTACCCATTTATCTAATCACACATTTATGATGTTCTTACCTTCCAAGATCAAGGCGATGGCGTGCTACATTCTCTTCGCAGGCTGCTTTTACCACCGCTTGGCGAACTCTGTCTGCTACATCACGATTGAATACACTTGGAATAATATAGTTCTCATTAAGCTCATTATTCTTGACAACGCCGGCTATCGCATGAGCGGCTGCCAGCTTCATTCCTTCGGTTACACGCTCCGCACGACAGTCGAGAACACCACGAAATAGCCCTGGGAAACAGAGCACATTGTTGATCTGATTCGGATAGTCAGACCGCCCCGTAGCCATCACGCGAGCGTATCCCTTGGCTTCTTCGGGAGTAATCTCTGGTGTAGGATTAGCCATGGCGAAGACGATCGCATCCTTGGCCATGTGCTTTACATCCTCTCGCTTCAAAAGACCCGGGGCAGAGACGCCGACAAAGATATCAGCGCCATGAATAACATCGCTTAAGCTTCCTGCTTCTAGGTTAGGATTGGTACGGGATGCATAGAGGTTCCACGCCTCACTACCATTGTCCTTGTTACGAACAAGTGCACCATTGCGATCTACTCCAATAATGTTAGTAACACCCGCAGCAAGCAGAATGTTCGAGCAGGCTGTTCCTGCCGCACCTGTGCCGGACACAACAACCTTACAATCAGCAAGCTTCTTGCCAACCAGTCTGACTGCATTGAGAAGCCCAGCCAAAACCACAACGGCAGTTCCATGCTGGTCATCATGAAATACGGGAATATCCAATTCCTCAACAAGCCGACGCTCTATTTCAAAGCAGCGGGGCGCTGATATATCCTCCAGATTGATGCCTCCAAATGTTGGAGCGATCTGCTTGACTGCCCGAATAATTTCTTCAGTATCTTGAGTGTCTAGGCAGATCGGGAAAGCATCTACTCCACCAAGTTGCTTAAAAAGCATCGCTTTACCTTCCATGACGGGCATTGCAGCAAGGGGGCCAATATTGCCCAGGCCAAGCACCGCTGATCCATCCGATACAACCGCGATGGTATTCCGCTTGATCGTCAGGTTGTGAGCCATATCTGGATTCTCATGAATAGCCATGCAGACTCGAGCAACCCCAGGCGTATAGACACGGGAGAGATCATCACAATTCCGAATCCGCACTTTAAGCTTAGTCTCCAGTTTGCCGCCAAGATGCATTAAGAAGGTTTGGTCGGACACATCTAATACCGAGATGCCCGCCAACTCCTTAACAGCTTTCACGACGCGATCTGTTACCATCTGACTATTCACATGCAGAGTAATATCACGGATCGTGGCATGGGGCTCGGTGCGGACGACATCTACAGCAACGATATTCCCCCCTGCTTCACAAATAACCATAGCCAGACGACCAAAGTCCAAGATTTCTTCAACTATTTCCACGCGCAAGATTACTTTAGTTTTTGCTGAATGAAACAACATAGACCTCAATACCTTTTGGAATAGCTGTCGTCCTGTGCTACCTGCTTTTTGGACCTGGTTATCCAAATTGTCCTTCATCCCAGGTAGAGCTGAAGTCGCCAAAAGAGCTTGATTGGCCCGCTTCTGCTCTTGCTTGAAATTGTAGACCTTGCCCCTATGTTGATCTGGCTCTGCAGATTCGTATCGTTTGTCCTGATTATGCTCTATCCATTTATCCGTTCGCTTTGCCATGTCCTGATTCCCTTCAGCTCTGATCGACTACATCTGATCGATTATCCAGCTTCGCTTCCTCTGATTTTAGCAGCTTTACTTGCTCATTCTTTTCCTTTTCTTTCATATAACACTTTCGACAGAGCGGCTGATATTTGTCGTTGCCGCCAATATCCAACTGTTCACCGGTAAAGACCGCCTTACCATCCTTAAATCGAGTATTGAAACGAGCTTTGCGATTGCAGTACCAACATACCGTTTTAATCTCCTCGATGCGATCCGCAATCTCCAATAATCGTTTGCTTCCTGCAAACATAAGCCCTTGAAAATCCGTCATCAGTCCATAAGCAATGACCGGAATGTCAAGACAATCAACGATCTCAGCTAATTTATCAATCTGTTCGGTGCTCGCAAACTGCGTTTCATCTACCACAACACAATCAGGTTTGTCCCGCTCAACAGTCGCCATCATCTGCTCATCCATCAGCAGCGCTTCACGCTGAAAGCCAACTCTCGAAGTGACCTTGCCTATACCATGACGCGTATCGACGACTGAAGTGAAAATAAGCACCTTCTTGCCTTGCTCTTCGTAATTGTTCGCAATCTTGAGAATGTCGAACGACTTGCCGCTGTTCATCGTTCCATATCGATAATAGAGTTTGGCCAATTTTGTCATTCCTTTCCACCGATCATTACATCGGTTGGAGGATACACCTGTTGAATTCCTATCCTATTGTACCCCCGCTTCTACGGAAAAGAAATAGAGAATCACCCAATCAAATATAGAAATTCCTTGTCATTGTGAAAAGCAAAAGGGGTGAACAAGAATCTTTCCTCTATCTGAAAGACCAGGACCGATGAACCCAAAATAGATTTATTACCCTGTTATCGGATATAGTGGTTATCGAGTAAGATCCCTTCTTGATTTAGTAAAAGTGCCTTCAAACTATTAATGTTCCTTTCCCCGTAGCAAGCTGCGGCGGTATTTTATTCAAAACAGGATAGCAGCAGTCCTTAGTTTGAGCACGAAAAGGGGAGACGTTCCGGTGATTGTGGCTGTGAATGCTACGAAATAGTAAAAACCTGCAAAAGCGCAGCCATTTTGTTCTGTTTGACCGTGGAATGCAAAAAGCCTGTAAAAGTGCAGTAATTTCAGCCTAGGTGAGCCGTGACAGTACTTGAAAGGCAAAATAACTGTACTTTTGCAGCAATTGGGTAAGAACAGGTTTC
>JAIMBU010000385.1 GCA_023511325.1 Gorillibacterium sp. | reverse complement strand
ATGCGGAGTGAAGCAGGTCGGAGCTCCAACAGGAGCTTCCGACCTGTTTTGATATACATAATAAAAATAGGTTCTAAACCAAACCTTTTTAATAGATTTTAATAGATTTTAATAGATTTTAATAGATTTTGAGAGATTTTGAAAGATCGTAGGAGGATTCAAATGGGAGAGTATGTACTTCAGAACAGCAGGATGCAGCTAGATGATTCATGGGATGTTATTGTTGTGGGCGGCGGACCTGCAGGCTGTACGGCAGCGGCTGCAGCTGCAAGGGAAGGCGCGAGAACCTTATTGATCGAAGCAACGGGCAGTCTGGGCGGGATGGGGACCTCTGGTTTGGTTCCAGCTTGGTGTCCCTTCTCCGATATGGAGAAGATCATTTATCGAGGACTAGCCGAGCGAGTTTTCACTGAATCAAAAAAACATTTAGCTCATGTAGATAAGAATGCATTGGATTGGGTGCCGATTAATCCGGAACGGCTTAAGCTTGTATATGACGAACTCGTACAGGAATCGGGTGCCAAGATCCTCTTTAATACTATGTTGGGCAGCGTTGAAACGGATGGTAATGGAACGGTTACGGCGCTGATTGCTGCCAATAAAAAAGGTCTACAGGCATTCCGCGCCAAAGTTTATATTGATTGCACAGGGGATGGCGATGTGGCCACGTGGGCAGGCGCGGAATATGTGAAGGGTGATGCAGAGACAGGCACCTTAATGCCTGCAACCCATTGCTTTACTTTGGGAAATGTAGATGAGAAAGCCTACTTAAGCGGCCCCT
The DNA here is from genome assembly GCA_023511325.1 of Gorillibacterium sp. Classification (GTDB taxonomy): domain Bacteria; phylum Bacillota; class Bacilli; order Paenibacillales; family NBRC-103111; genus Gorillibacterium. Next base: position 3,596 of record JAIMBU010000385.1, on the reverse strand, counting down.
CGCTTCACGCGAATAATGAATATAGCTCGATCTATGATATTATCCAGTCGGGTGACTATCCGCTCATTCCTGATACGCATTTGTGTAATAATCTGATTGCACCAGGAACGGTAGGCTTTAATGCCGGACATATCTGGAACGTGGATAATACGGACCCCTATTCTATATCCGCTGCTTTGATTCAAGGCAGGAAAATGGCGATGGCTTACCGAGATGCGTTGGCGGAATTTGAGCCGGATGCCTTTGGGCATGCATTCGTAGCGAACACGGGCTCCTTGATGGGCATCCGGGAAACCTGCAGGATATTAGGCGACTACGTTTTGACCGTTGAGGATTATGTGCAAAGAAGAAGCTTCGACGATGAAATATGCCGCAATAGCTACTATATCGATGTCCATGGAACAGAGAAGGATGAGAAGAAGAACGTCAATCAGCGGAAGGAAGCCGAGGCACCGCTTATCGTCAGATACGGACCCGGAGAGTCTCATGGGTTACCTTACCGCTGTCTGACTCCAAAGGCATTGACCAATGTTTTGATTGCAGGACGTTCAGTGTCGTGTGAGCGCGCAGTTCAGGGCAGTGTGAGAGTAATGCCTGTGTGCTTGGCTATGGGCGAAGCTGTTGGAATAGCAGCAGCTATGGCCAAAGAGCTTCCGGGACATAATGTGCATACAGTTGATGTATCTGCGCTTCGTAGTCGACTGAGAGCGGTTGGAGCCTTTTTGCCAGAGCAGCTTTAGGACTTGATGCAAAAAGGGTGGTACGAGAAACACAGTTTTGAGTAAGAAAGTATGGAGCTCAAGTGAACAGAATTAACGAACTGTATGCTAGAATGAAGGGCACCTTTTGGGAGGTGTCCTCTTTTTATGCGTATAAAACCTACGACATGCTATACTGATGGTAAAGGCAGAATAGAGATAATCATTGAATTTTCATGCATTCGAACGTATAATAATACATATATTTTTGCAGGTGCGGAAGTAGGAGGAGGGCAAGGAAATGACAGAGAAAATCCGGGCAGCGATCATTGGTTCAACTGGATACGGTGGGGTGGAACTAATCCGGCTTTTGCTGAGGCATCCCCACGTAGAGATAACTTCAGTCATCTCTTCATCGACAGCTGGGGAGCCAATTACTGCAGGGTTTCCGCATTTGGCGGAGCTTTTGCCTATGGACCTTGATGGGATCGACATTCCACTGATCAAGAGTAAAGCCGATGTCGTTTTTACCGCCACTCCACACGGGGTAAGCACAGCTATTGTACCTGAACTTCTCGAGGCGGGGCTTAAGGTGGTGGATCTCTCCGGCGATTTTCGCTTAAAATCAGGGGATGTCTACCGCGAGTGGTATAAAAAAGAACCAGCTCCATCCGCTTATTTAGAGCAAGCTGTGTATGGTCTCGCTGAGGTATTTGGTGAAGAGGTGGCAGGCAAGGTATTTGTCTCCAACCCCGGTTGTTTTCCTACAGCGACGTTGCTTGGATTAATTCCAGCTTTGGCAGCGGGATTGATCCAGCCGAATTCCATCATCATTGATGCTAAATCAGGGGTATCTGGTGCAGGTCGTGGACTTAGCCTGTCTTCGCATTATGCCGAGGTCAATGAGAACTTCAAAGCGTACAAGATCAACCAGCATCAGCATACCCCGGAGATCGAGCAAGTGCTAGGAGAGGTTGCGGGTCAACCCGTCATCGTAACCTTCACGACACATCTGGTGCCAATGACACGGGGGATCTTATGCACCATGTATGCGCAATTAACCGACAAGCTTACGGTGGAGGATTTTATCTCCTGCTATCAGAGCTACTATAAAGGAAGACCCTTTGTACGGATTCGGCGCAAAGGTAACTGGCCAGCGACAAAGGAAGTGACAGGCTCGAACTATTGTGACATCGGCTTTGCGGTGGACGAACGAACGGGGCGGGTGACGATCATCTCAGTCATCGACAATCTGATGAAGGGTGCGGCGGGGCAGGCGGTCCAGAATCTCAACTTGATGATGGGTTGGGATGAGGCATTAGGGTTGGATGTTTACCCGGTATATCCTTAAGAATTGGTGATAGGGTTGCTACTGATATAAGAATTAGAGATATGAACAATTACAGACATAAAGAATATGGGAACCAACCTGTTGTGAGGAAGAACCGACTGATTGGTTAAGGGGAGTAGTGCCAGGGCTATGAGCATAACATTTGAGATCATCCCGGAGGGCAATGTGACGTCGCCCAAAGGGTTTCAGGCTGGAGGACTGCATTGTGGCTTGAAAAAGACACAGCGTCGCGACCTCGGCCTGCTGTACTGTGAAGTTCCAGCGGCGGCCGCGGCCGTGTATACGCTGAACGTGTTTCAGGCGGCGCCACTGAAGGTGACCCGCGAGAGTCTTGGAGCCGGAGGGCGGCTCCAAGCGCTAGTGGTCAACAGCGGTAACGCCAACGCCTGTACGGGTGTTCAGGGCGAAGCCGATGCCCGCGCTATGCGGCAGGCTGTAGCCGCTATGCTCGGCATTGCCGAGCCATTGGTTGGCGTAGCCTCCACAGGCGTGATCGGCGAGCTGCTCCCCATGGAGAAGGTACAGCGCGGGATCAACGGACTATCAGCGGTGCTGAGCCCTGCCGGTGGCAATGATTTCTGCGAGGCGATCCTGACGACGGATCTGATCCAGAAGTCGATCTGCGTCCAGGTGGAGACCGCGGATGGACCTGTTCGGATCGCCGGAGCAGCGAAGGGATCAGGGATGATCCACCCCAATATGGCGACGATGCTCGGTTTTATTACCTCGGATGCCAAGGTTGATAGCGAGGGGCTACAAAGCTTGCTCTCTGCTGTGACAGATTCTACCTTCAACATGATCACGGTAGATGGGGACACCTCTACAAATGATATGGTCGTTGCCATGGCAAGTGGGCTTAGCGGAAGCGCTGAGCTTAAGCCGGGTCATCCTGACTGGCAAGCCTTTCGCGGGGCGTTTGAGTATGTCGCTGAATACTTAGCCAAGGCGATCGCTCGCGATGGGGAAGGGGCAACCAAGCTCGTTGAGGTGCAAGTGGCGGGGGCAGTTGATGAAGCTACGGCCAGAGCCATTGCCAAGACGGTAGTTGGTTCAAGCCTCGTGAAAACGGCATGCTTTGGCGCAGATGCGAACTGGGGGCGGATTGTAGCCGCTGTTGGTCGTTCAGGTCAGCCGGTGAATCCCGATACCGTGGATGTCAGTATTGGTGATTATCTGGTTCTGCAGCAGTCGCGCCCCGTTCCGTTCGACGATCCAGCCGCAACGGAGTACCTGAAGGGGCACGAGGTGACATTATTCATCAACCTGCACATGGGTGAAGCTCGGGCAACAGCTTGGGGTTGCGATCTGACTTATGAATATGTGCGAATTAATGCGGCCTATCGGACGTAAAAACCAAGCAAATCGAGCGAGATGTAAAAGCAGGTAATACCCACATGGATTGGCGATAGGATCAGGTTGTGGCGACTCCACGGTTAGTACCTGTTAATTATCCGTATTTATAAGTAGGAAGGGGACGCAGCATTGAACGAGAAAACCTTTGTCATCAAATGCGGAGGAAGCACACTCGCGGCACTGTCGGCTTCCTT
>JAIMBU010000384.1 GCA_023511325.1 Gorillibacterium sp. | reverse complement strand
GGGTTATACGTGTCTCACTGACTTTTACTCCCAACGTCTCCGTTCAAGCGGTTGAGGTAGACCGCAATAAATACGAAAACCGCTATCCATCGGATCATTATCCGGTGATTGCAACATTAAGCTGGGTGTAAGCAAGGGATTGTTTAGCTAAATTGCAAATCAATAAAAAGAACAAGCCGCCACCCTGTAACAAAGGATGTCGACTTGTTCTTTCATTTATGATAGGCCTAGAGTCTCTCGGCCCACTCTTCCTTGTTGCTCCAATCCTTCGCCTTCCACCGAAGCACATCGGGATTGGCCATATGGATAATTTCTTTAAAGAACTCCAGCTTCTCAAGATCGGTCATCGGCTTAAAGCTGCGTGCGACCCTTAGGTTATTCTCCAGTTGCTCCATTGACTCCATCCCGATAATAGCTGTGGAAATCGGCAGCGACCAGGTATAGCGCAAGGCCTTTTCATACCATTGACCCAATCTCCCCAACCCCAAAACTTTCATTCCAACAATAGCCATACCTTTTTCATTGGCCTTAGGTAGGAATTCATGGGCAAAGCTGTAGATAAAATGATCCGCCGCAGATAAGGCGACTAGAGCGCTGTCGAAAGGGAACCGTTCAATCGCTTCCAGCTGCACACGAGGGTTCGTATGGCCGCTTAGACTGATATGCTTGATTATCCCCTGGTCTTTAGCCTCAATCAGCGCTTGCAGCGCTCCGTCCTTGGCAAAGCAGGCATCGAGCTGCTCCATCGTTCTTACATCATGCAGTCGCCACTCTTCTACATGATCCGTTTGCAGCCGCTTTAAACTGGCTTCCAGTGAACGCCACGAACCATCTCTTGTTCTGTCAATGGTTTTGGTCACCAGCCAGATCTTTGATCTCCGGTCTCCAAAGGCTTTACCTAACCGTTCCTCGGATTGACCAGCAGAATAAATCGGAGCTGTATCGAAATAAGTGATGCCCTCATCAATCGCCCGATGGACAATTTGGATGGCTTCTTCTTCCGTGCAGTTATGTTCGTCAACGATGCGCTGCGCACCAAAGCTGAGAATAGGGAACTCTTGACCGGTTTGACCAAATTTACGCTTTTCCAAAACGACCCCTCCTTCGATCAAGCTATTTGCAGGTTCAATCATACTCCATACTTATAAATTAGTTCCAAAAGAGGGATGCCGCATTGTAGTGGTAAGACTCGTACTCATAACATAACACATTTTTCCCTGACAAAAACAACACAGGGCTGACAGCGTTTACAATAATAGATCGGATCATGATTCATCGCTTTATTTACCCAATCGGGGTCTACAATCAGTTCTCTGCCAATCGCCGTAAAATCAGCTAAGCCTTGGTTCAGTATGTCATCTGCCCGCTCTGGTGTTCTTATATCGTAAACAACGATCACAGGGATATTCACCTGTTGCTTAATCTGACTTCCGCCATAAACGACCCAATTATAAATAAATGTCTCCGGTAATTCCGGTCGCTGGGAAGAGAAGCCGCAAGAGGACACATGCAGAATGTCGATACCCATTTCTTCAAGTTTCTTCGCTATGTCGATGCCTTCTTCAAGGGTTGGCTGATTACAACCCATTCTATAGCTTAGAATAAAGTTATCATCCACCTCCAGCTTCACACGCTGAATGATTTCACGGACAAACCTTAATCTATTCTCCAGGCTCCCACCATAGATGTCTTCTCTCTTATTCAACTCAGGAGATGAGAATTGATTTAGCAGATAACCATGAGCGCCATGGAACTCGATCCCGTCAAAACCGGCTTGGTTGGCTCTGAGTGCAGCTTGCACATAGGAATCCTGCAGCTCATGCAATTCATCTAAGGTCATCGCCCTTGCATGTAAACCCTGTTGATGATACTCCGATGGACCATAGACATCCTGCTCTGAGGACGCATGCATCTTCACTCCAAGATGCTGCAACTGCAAGAATATCTTGGCGCCATAAGTATGACATTCGCTAGCCAAGCTTTTTAATCCGGGAATATGATCATCTGACCATGCCCCTAGCTGAGACTCAACGGAAAGACTATTCGGATGAATGCTCGTTGCTTCCACGATGATCAAGCCGACACCGCCTTTTGCTCTCATGCCATAATGCTTTAAATGTCCGTCGTTCACCCGTCCATTCCTAGTCTCCCGCACAAGAAACTCCATCGGAGGCATGACAACCCGATTGCGTATTTCATGCCCTTTGACCATGAAGCTGTTAAATAGTTTTTCCATACGCTTCTCCTCTCAGCCTGCAATCATTTGACCATCCTTATATCAACTGATGCTCATACCACTTCTTTCCGCGAAGACGCCAGAGGAAGATCATTCCCCGCACGCCCCATTCACAGTTCATCGCTAACCAAACCCCGACAATGCCAAAGCCGAGAACAATGCCCAGGATATAACCGAGCACCACGCGAAATAGCCACATGGACAGCATAGCTGTGATCGAGGTGAACTTCGAGTCGCCTGCCGCACGCAGAGCCGATGGAATAATAAAACTGATTGACCAGAGTGGAATCTGGGCCACAAGGTTGATCAGGGTGATCATGAAGATATCACCCACAATGGCAGCAGGAGGATCAAACAAACCTACCAGCGGCTTAAATAGCGGCAGCAGGATCAGAGTCATCAGTACAAAGGAAGCCGACGACAGCCAAATAAAGGACTTAATGAACTTCCTTGCATCCGCAATATCCCGACGGCCCATGCATTGGCCAACTACCGTTATAATGGTAAGGGACAGGGCTCCCGCAGGAATCTGGGACAAGCCAGCAAGGGTAGAACTGATGGCGTTAGTGGCAATCGCATAAGTGCCCAAGCTGACGATGAAGATTTGGGTCAACAGCTTTCCCCCATTGAAGAACATCTGCTCCGCCGCAAACGGGAGACCAATAAACATAATTTTCTTCAACATGGAGATGGGAAAATGAAACAAATCCCGGAGGCGGAGACCCAGCGTGGCATCCATCCTGAACAGATAGTAAATCGCACATACCGCCGCCGCATAGCGGGATATGTTCACCGCGATGGTCATTCCCAGCACGCCCATGTGGAGGAAATTGATAAAGACGATATTCAGTACAACGTACGTAAGGTTCATAATCAAGGAAAGCATCAGTGACGCTTTTGTTTTCCCGATGCCCCGCAATGCTCCGCAAACCGCCTGGACGATGGCAATGCCAAGGAAAGACGATGTACTCCCGATCAGGTAAACCTTCGCATTCGCCATCACATCGGCGTCGGCCGTTCCGAACAGCACCTGAATGAGCGGATTATGCAGCGAAAGCACCAACAGGCTGAGCGAGAAGGCCAGTAGCGAAACCGAGGTAACGGTAGCCGCTGCTGCCCGTGAGACCATAGGATCATTTCCGTTACCTTTGTACTGCGCAACGACAACCGTTCCTCCGGTCGACACAGCCACAAACACATTGATCAGGAAAATATTCAGCGAATCAATCATATTCACCGCGCTGATCGCCGCCACACCCGATGAACTGATCATCGCTGTATTGACTAGATTAAGCCCTACGATAAAACCCTGATCAATTAGCAATGGAATAAACAGGGCCAGGATCTGTCGATAGTCCATTGACTCCCCGGAAAAATATTTGTTCAAAAAGTCGTCTTTTAACCTAAAATGAGGCCGTCTCAATTCATCACATTCTTTTCTTAGATCAAGGATAAACGCCTTTTGACGTTCTTTGAAACCAAGCAACTACCGATGCGGATCAGAATTAAGCCTACTATTATTGTGCTAATATTTGAATGAGGTTACCACCCATCAAGGGTTTTGTCAATAAAGTGAAAATTTCAGAGTTCGCAGCAAAGCTGATAAAATGAGGGTAGACACCTGCTTGTACATCATAATGGCTGGAGGCCGTTCAATGGAGCTAACCTTTAAGACACTCACCCACTGGGATAAGGAAATCTGGCTAACCTTAAGCCCCATTTACCACGAGGCTTTTCCTCACGGAGCTAAACCCGAATGGGTACTGCGTCAGATGGTCAATAAAGGAAATGCCTATCTTCTTGCTGGCTTCCATGGTAACGAGGCCATTGCCATGGGAATTGCCGGACTGAGCGGAACTGTTCAGAATCGGAGGCTGATCCTTGATTATATGGCGGTGCGTCGGGATCTCCGTGGACAGGGGCTTGGAAAACAATTCTTTAATCTAATCCGCGACTCTGCCATTCATGAACAGGGGATAAAGTCGATCCTCATTGAAGCAGAAGCCGCGGATACACCCGACAATGCCGAGCGTATCCGCTTCTGGGAACACAATGGCTTTATTGCAACCTCATATACTCAGCGCTATGCTTGGTTGTCGCTGCCTTATCGAGCGATGCTACTACCCTTGGACCCCAGTGTACGCAT
>JAIMBU010000383.1 GCA_023511325.1 Gorillibacterium sp. | reverse complement strand
ATATAAAAGCACATAATTATTCGGTGAATCCTTGAGCACACCTCTACAAATTTTGAATTACTCTACGAGTCCTCACACTAAAAAGAGCTATCAGCTAAGCCCTGTTACCTTTGGCCTAGCGGATAGCTCTTTTCATTTATCTAGTCATTTATTATTATCATCAAGTCGGTGTCATCTGCTTACGAGTAAACAGTTATTCAGTTTCCTTGACTTCCTGCTCAATCATTCCGGCAAAAAGTGCATGTACGAATTGCTCAGAATCAAATTCCTGCATATCATCCATTTTCTCACCAAGACCGACGAGTTTAACAGGAATGTCCAACTCCTGGCGAATGGCAATCACAATACCACCCTTAGCTGTTCCATCGAGTTTGGTCAGGATAAGACCCGTAACACCTGTCTTTTCACCGAAAAGCTTAGCCTGGCTCAACGCATTCTGTCCCGTCGTAGCATCGAGCGCTAACAGAACCTCATGAGGAGCATCCGGTATCTCTCGTTTGATTACACGGTAGATTTTATTGAGTTCTTCCATCAGGTTGCTCTTATTCTGAAGTCGACCTGCTGTATCACAGAGCAGAACATCCACCTTGCGGTTCTTTGCAGCCTGAATCGCATCGAACATAACCGCAGCAGGGTCGGAGCCTGACTGCTGCTTGATCACATCCACACCTACACGCTGGCCCCACACCTCAAGCTGTTCAATGGCCCCCGCCCGAAATGTATCGCCCGCAGCGAGCAAGACCTTCTTGCCTTCCTGTTTAAAGCGATAGGCTAGCTTGCCAATGCTTGTTGTTTTACCGACTCCGTTGACACCAACAAAGAGGATAATCGTCGGACCTGATTCAGCCATATGTAAGGATGTGTCCGCAGATGATCTCAGTAAGGCAACCAGTTTCTCCGAGAGAATCGGCTTCAGCTCTGCTGCATCCTCAATTTTACGTTTCTTCACTTCCACTCGCAGCTCATCAATCAACTTCATGACGGTGTTGACGCCAACATCAGCCCCGATCAGAATCTCCTCCAGCTCCTCGAAGAAATCCTCATCTATTTTTTTGGAGCGAAAAATCAAGTCCTCGACCTTACCGACCAGCATATCCCGAGTTTTGCTCAAGCCTTCTTTAAATTTATTGGTAACGGACTCCGTCTTACCGGAAATGCTTTCCTTTAGCTTCTTAAAAAAACTCATGATCTGCCCCCCTTGCTATTGTGGAAGTTTCGCTGCATGATTCGGAGTTAAATCGAATCGGTACCCGATTTACGCTGAGATGATAGCCTCTTCTTCATCTAGGCGAACAGATACCAGTTTGGACACGCCGCCTTCTTCCATGGTCACACCGTACAGTACGTCCGCTTCCTCCATGGTCCCTTTGCGATGAGTGACCACGATAAATTGGGTCGTATCGGAAAATTCACGTAGATATTCAGCAAAACGAGTAACGTTCGCTTCATCCAAAGCTGCTTCTACTTCATCTAGGACACAGAACGGAACAGGCTTGATCCGCAGAATGGCAAACAACAGAGCGATAGCAGTCAGTGCGCGTTCACCGCCGGAGAGAAGCTGGAGGTTTTGCAGCTTTTTACCTGGAGGTTGGGCGACAATCTCAATTCCTGTATCCAACGCCTGCTGTGGATCAGAGAGGATCAGATCAGCTCGGCCCCCACCAAACAGCTTGGCAAAAACGATGACAAATTGCAAGCGAATGGCCTCAAAGGTGGTGTGAAACCGCTTGGACATCTCCTCGTCCATTTCCTTGATAACTTGATACAAGGTAGCTTTTGCTTCCATCAGGTCGGATTTCTGACCGTTCAGGAAGTCGTAGCGCTCGCTAACCCGGGCAAATTCTTCGATTGCCCCCAGATTGACTTCACCAAGCGCGCTGATTGCCCGCTTTAACTCTCGCACCTTGAGCTGAGTCGCTGGGACATCCTCAGGAATGGGAAAGCGTGATTTGGCTAGTTCAAAGCTCAGTTCATATTCATCAGACAGCTTCTTGAGCAGATTATCTAACTCCACATCAAGTCGGGTTGCTTGAACCTCTGTCTTGTGAAGATCCTCCTCCACCTGCTTCAAGCTGTTCCGTTGTTCCCGTGTTTCATTCTCCTTGGTCTCAAGCTCAGCTACCCAACGGGCCCGCTCCGAACGCTTGAACTCTGTTTGTTCGGTATATTCCTGCTTTTTGATCCGCAGGCTGTTTAACTGCTCCGTTTGCAGTAGCGTTTCCTGATCGTTTAAGGCCTTCTCTTCCTCTAGCTGCACCAGCATCCTGCGATTGTGCTCTAGCTCCGTCTGTCGAGCGGCATAATCCAGTTGGAATCGGCGAAGCTGGTCCGCAAGGGATTGCTTCTCCTGTGCTGCAGAAGCCACCTTTATTTTCAAGTCGGTAAGTTGGCCTTGCAGTTCTTCTTTAGCTGATTCCCCAGCCTTACGCGCCAGCTCTGCTTCACGGATCGCTTGCTTCAGCTTGTCTTCGCGTTCCGTCAACGTAATCATCGCTTGCTCTGCGGCTACTCTTCGTGCTTCTAACCCAGCAAGTTCTTGCTCCACGTCCTGCTTGTCCATCAATTGAACAGATAATGTATCCTCAGCACTCCGCGCTTCCTTCTCCAGCGGGTTCAGTTCAGCGGTGCTCTGTTCAAGCTCGATCCGCTTACTTTCTCCTTCTCCACGCAAGAGCTCCCTTCGCCCACTCGCCGCAGCCAATTCTTCCTTAAGCTTGCGAGTTCGGGTGCGCAGGTCGGTCAGTTGCCGCTGTGTAGAGGTAACTTCCTCCTCCAGTTCGTCAATCTGCCGTTGGCGGCCGAGTAAGCTAGCCGTCTTCTTATGCTGACTACCACCCGTCATGGAACCGCCTGGATTGACGACATCGCCCTCCAGTGTAACGATTCGATAGCGGTATTGGCATCTAGCCGCGATATAGTTAGCGTCCTCTAAGGTGCGAGCGATAATGACATGCCCGAGCAGACTATAGACAACCTGCTTATACATATCGTCATAACTGACCAATTCCGCAGCTATGCCAACGAAGCCACCGTAATCCTTGACGCTGCGCATCTCGACGTCACCAACCCAACGACCGCGAATGACGTCGAGAGGCAGGAACGTAGCGCGACCCAGTTGCCGTTGCTTCAAAAAAGCAATTGCTGCCCGACCGTCGCCTTCACTGTCGACGACAATGTTCTGCAAGGCTGCTCCCAGCGCTGTCTCCATGGCCAGCTCGATATCAGCGGGAACCTTAACAATCTCAGCCACCGCACCATGAATACCTTTTAGTCCACCTGGACGATCTTTGGCTTTGAGAACTTCCTTAACCCCGTGCTGGAAGCCATCGTAATCATTGTGCATCTCTCGCATCGTGTCCCGACGCGAGACGATGGACTCAAGGCGCTGCTCCCACTTGCGCAGGGCAGCCGTCGCTTCTTCCTGCAACGCCTGCTTGCTCTGGATACTTGCCGCTAGCTGGATGTATTCCGTACGAATTCGCTCGACTGCCTCAGTTGCTTCGTCACGTCGAATGACCAGCTCCGCGCGTCTTGCCTCCAGAACTTCACGTTGCTCCTGCCACTTGGTGCTTTCCTCGGTAAGGCGTTCATTGCGGCGGCGTAAGCCTTCTGACTGCTGCTCAGCATTGCGAATTTCTCCCCGAGCATGAGCCATCTCATTCATGACCGCAAGTAGCTCACCCTTCAGATGATCTTCCTTGTCTCCACTGAGGCCACCCGCTACACCGAGCAGACTTTCTTCTTCGACTTTGACCGCTACCTCAAACTCCCCTAACTGCTGGGACAATACGCCAAGCTTCTCTTGGTGCGCAATCATCTCGCTCTCCTGGACAGCAAGACGTTCCTCCTGAGCTGCGATCGTCTGTACATGCTGCTCATGATTCGCTGCCAGATGGCGACGTCTTTCCTTCAGTACCTCACCTTGTCCTTCACACTTCTCGGTATCTTCACTCACGGTCAGAAGCAGAGAATGCAGGCGTTCGAGTTCTTCATCAAGCCTACGGGTCTCCCAGCGATGTTTCTCCAGGAGCGCATCATGACGCCCGACCTCGGCCGACAGCGAGAGCTGTTGGCTCTTTAACTGAGTGAGTCGTTCTCCTGCTTGCGTCCACTGTAAATGAAGCTGCTCGATCTGGTGAACGTACATTGAGATCTCGCTTGTTTTCAACTCTTCCTTCAGTTCTTTATAGCTTATTGCTTTAGCAGACTGCTCACGAAGCGGTTCGATCTGAACTTCCAGCTCAGATACAAGGTCGTGGATTCGCAACAAGTTCTGTTCCGTTTCCGCAAGCCGCTTCTCCGCCTCTTTCTTCCGCGATTTATATTTGACGATTCCGGCAGCTTCTTCAAAGATTCCCCGACGATCCTCTGACTTCGTACTGAGAATTTCTTCAA
>JAIMBU010000038.1 GCA_023511325.1 Gorillibacterium sp. | reverse complement strand
GCTTGCATGAAACGATTCCAGACAGCGGCGCAAAGCTTCTCTTTCTTCAGGGAAACGGATCAACTTGACTGCTTCAGTCGCCAGTCTCCATTCTACCTTTGTAACCAGATCGATATCCTTGCGAACCTCTGGAGATCCTGCGTAAGCGGTGGCCAGATAAAAATGAATGCGGAGACGGAGAATGGGTTGACGACGATCCTTAATAGCTTCTACAATGATTGGTTTTCCGCTAGTCAGCTTAACCTGATAACCTGTTTCTTCTTCAGTTTCACGTATTGCGCACTCTTCATAGGTTTCTCCGAGCTCGACTCCGCCTTTGGGTAGGCGAGGGTCAAGGCGATTGCACAAATGGATGAGTAATACGTAAAGCCCTTCCGGTTGCTCACGGAAAACCACACAGCCTGCTGCTTGTCGCTCCGTAACGGTCATGAACATCCCTCCTGCTACGGATAGATTCCTTCTTTATGTAACTATATTCGGGCGTTTGTCTTAATTATGAGCCTAATTACGGTCATTTATCCCATAAGGGGATTTGTTTTGCTATAATAGACAAGTCATTTTAAGTTATAAAGGAGTTAATAATATGTCTGTAACTCGTTCCAGTCGTTTAGCCAAACATAAAAGAAAATCACGTGGACCCATTTGGTTAGTACTTATTCTCATCATAGCCGTGCTTATTATTATTTGGAGTAAGGAAAGCTTACTCGGAGACATTAATCCATCCGCATCGCAAGTGGTGGATGAGGGACAGTCACCTGTAACAACAGAAGTAGCCACTAACGAGAGCAACTCGCCGACTGCTGCAATAACCTCATCACCTGAGCCAACGGTAAGCTCTGTTCAGACAAGTGAACCAACACCTATGCAGTCGGATAAAGCTAACGATCCTACAGATAATGACGAAGGCAAGGCTACAGGTGGAGGTTCCTTAGTAAATGCAGGGGGAGCTGATCCAGATTCCGAGGTGAACAAAGGTTCTACGGGGACAACTGTCATTCCCTATGCCCCGGGCGTCTTTACTGATCCAGAGCGAATCCAGATGACCTTTGTTGGAGACGTTCTTCTCGGTAGTACGGTGGAATCCTTACTGGCCAAAAGTGGCTATGATTATCCTTACCAGCAAGTGCTCAGTTATCTGCAACGGCCTGATCTCACGATAGCTAACTTAGAAACTCCCATTACAACGCAGGGAACCAAGCAGGTTAAGGAGTATGTCTATCGTTCCTCCCCACTTGTACTTCCCGCTTTTCAAGCGGCGGGCTTTGACCTCGTCAACCTGGCCAATAATCATAGCATGGACTATGGCCCAGATGGACTTCTTGATACCTTTACTCACTTAAAGAAACAGGGAATTCCCTATGTAGGGGCAGGACATAATGCGGAAGAAGCTTTTAGTCCAGTGATTTTGGAGAAAAAAGGGATGAAGATCGCCTTTCTTGGCTTCACAAGAGTAGTCCCCGAACAGTCTTGGAAAGCAGGAGCGAATACGCCAGGTCTCGCAGATACCTATAACTATACAGCACCTGTAGAAGCGATCAAAAAAGCAGCAAAGCTAGCCGATCTGGTCGTTGTTATCCCACACTGGGGTGTTGAGCGTAATGATCTTCCTGAAGCCTACCAGAAGGACTTGGCAAGACGTTATATTGATGCGGGTGCCGATCTGGTGGTTGCCAGCCATACCCATGTTTTGCAGGGTTTCGAGAGCTACAAGGGAAAATGGATTGCTTATAGTCTGGGCAATTTCATTTTTACGACCAACAACACGCCCAAGACCTGGGACAGCATGATTCTGGAAGCCTCCTGCTCGCAGGAGGGGGACTGTGCGCTGAATGCTGTGCCAGTACTGACCAAGGCGGCCCAGCCAAAGGTGATGCTACCAGAAGCAGCTGTTCAGTTGTTCCGAAGATTAACAGCGGCATCCTTTGGTGTGAAATTGCTTGATGACGGACAGATTGTGCGAACGGTAAAATAGTCAATAATTTCAGTATGCAATCAATAACGCATCATGCAAGTTATCACGCAATAGGTATCCCGCAAAAAGCACGTAATAGGTGGTACATATAATAAGCTTTGCTAAGGAGCTGGCGAAATGACGAAGGCTTTCCCCGAAATCAAGAATGTTTATTGTGTTGGAAGAAACTACCGACTTCATGCTGAAGAGCTGGGTAATGCAGTTCCAGATCATCCGATGCTCTTTATGAAGCCCTCTCACGCTGTAGTGGCAGCTGAGGGAGAGACGATAACACTGCCCGGAACGAGCGGTGAAGTACACTATGAGGTGGAAGTCGTGCTCCACATAGGTCGCTCCTATGAACCAGGGATATCAGTAAATGAATTGGTGGATAGCATGGCACTTGGCATCGATCTTACCTTGCGTAGTGTCCAAGATGGGTTAAAGGCTAAGGGACATCCTTGGCTCGCTGCCAAAGGCTTCCTGAATTCAGCACCGATCGGTGAGTTTCGTCCGTTTCCCGGTGTAGAGGAGACAGCAGCAGTTCCCTTTTCTTTAAACATAAATGGTAGTCAGGTCCAGCAGGGACGCATGGTGGATATGATTTTCTCACCACAGACCATTGTTGATTTTGTTGCGGAGCATTATGGACTTGGAGCAGGAGACTTGATCTTTACAGGTACACCAGCAGGCGTGGGGCCAGTTCATGACGGTGATCAGTTTGAACTATTCTGGGGCAATGAAACCTGCGGAAGCTTGTCCGTTAGTTTGGATAACGGGAGAGCAGAGGTGAGCGTGGGGGCCGGAGAAAGTGCCGGAACACCTTGAGTGCGCTCATGTTTTGGTCACAAGCTGAACGCTTCGCATTCAATGAACTGAGCGTCTTTTCCTTAAGGGGGGAGACGTTTTTGGCTTCTCCACTTAGTCCGCTATGGGCTTGGCTCGTGGGTTTCCTCTGTAGCCTACTGATCGGTGGTGCTGCTTATTGGAAAGGGTCTCTGACTCGTTCAGGCTGGGTGGCAGCCGTTGCCGTTGGTACCTTATTATTTGCTTTGGGCAACCTTGTCTGGTTTGCTTGCCTGATCGCCTTCTTCGTGTCTTCATCGGTATTATCCAAATGGAAGCGTTACGTGAAGCGCCAAGCAGAGGCAAGCTATGAAAAATCCGGTGGGCGTGACGCTTGGCAGGTAGCGGCTAACGGTTTGCCGGGAACGCTGCTTTGTGTTGCTCATGCGATCTGGCCAAGCCCACTCTGGCTCGTCTCCTTCGTTGGCATCATGGCTGCGGTCAACGCAGATACGTGGGCCACCGAGATTGGAGGCTTAAGCCGCTTTCGGCCACGCTCCATTCTGTCCGGCAAGCCGGTGCCCACAGGTACATCTGGCGGCGTATCTTTGCTCGGTACAGCTGCTTCCGTTGTGGGTGCAGGCTTCATTGGCGTAAGCGCATGGATCTGCCTGTATCTTTCTTCAGGATCGGCAACCGACGCAACAGGAATGGCTCAATCCAGCAATCTGGAACTCCTTAAAGTGGGAGTCGTACTGGTTCTGTCTGCCGCTATAGGGGGAACAATCGGTGCATTTGTCGACTCGCTTCTGGGAGCTACCCTGCAGCGAATGTATCGTTGTACGGTTTGTGGGAGCGTCGTGGAGCGGCAACAGCACTGCGGTAAGCCTACAGAATTCGTGCGGGGAATTCGCTGGATGAATAATGATGCGGTAAATATCATCAGCTCGTTATTTGGTGCGGTAGTGGCACTCGGCATAGGACTGATCTACTACCAAACGACTATTTTCTAACGGCGATCTATTTATAAGCGCTAAACCAATGGACGGCTGGAGGAATAATATGAATAGGCCTAGAGGAGACATAACAATAAGGCTTCTACAGCCTGAAGACGCAGGGGCGATGTTGTCATTATGCAGAGCAAGCCGAGCGGTATTCGAGAAGTTCCAGCCTGCCAAGGCTGACGAATATTACACCCTAGCTGTACAACAGGAAGATATCGCTAAGAGCTTGGCGGAGATGAATGCTGGAAACGAGTTTTCCTTTGGTATATTTCACGGTGATACAGAGTTGGTAGGCAGAATACGTCTCTCTGCTGTGCATCGGGGGTTGTGGCAGAACGCCAACCTCGGTTATTTCGTTGGGACTGCTTACCAGGGTCAAGGATTCGCTACAGAAGCGGTTAAGCTCACCGCCGCCCTCGCTTTCGGTGAAATAGGGTTACATCGACTGCAAGCAGCTGTGATGCCATGGAATCCCGCTTCTTTGCGGGTTATGGAGAAGACGGGCTTTCGGCGAGAGGGGTTGGCGGAGCGTTACCTTAAGATCAATGGTACCTGGAACGATCATGTTCTTTTTGCTCAAACGGCGGAAGATTTGATCAGCGACGGAACAGAATAGTAACGGTTGTTTTGAGTGAACATAGCCAGAGATCATTACACTGCTGACAAAAGAAGCATCCATGCCACAGATATGTTCGTGTGGAAGGGATGCTTCTTTGATTTCTCTCCGATCTTTTATCGGGCTGCGGCAGAATCCATCATATCAGTTTACTCATTTGTTGTTATTTAGCTTTTTCTCGATCATTAAACTCCCTGTTTGCTGTAGTGTTTGGAGATTGCTTGCTCGAATTTCGGATTGCGATAAAGTATAAAGGGTATTGCCAATATACAGCAGACGATCGATCGTTTTGGTGTAGTCGTATCCAAACTGACCTGCTTTCAGCACATCTTCAGACGACAAGTGAGTAATTGTTCCTTTGAGCTGAAAACCATGCTCAAGGTCCACCTTGTAAACATAAGCCCCCTGAAAAGCAAAGGTTCCATATTGCGGGATAGCAGCAGATGCTTCCGCGGAAACAGCAGCGTTACTCCCATTCTGATCAGCCTTAGGCAAATCTAAGCGATTTACTGGAAAGGCGAGTAGGTTCTTCTCCTTGTTGAAAAGCAGTGCTTTATGATCGGACAAAAGGGGAGAATCTGTACCCCGATCACCGATTACTTCCTTAAACATTTCTTTGGGATTATTCACATCACTCACATCAAACATAGCAAGCTTCATTCCTTGATAATAGGCCATGGTAGTGGCTTTATCCCCGTTATCAACGGACAGTTCAGTGGCTTCCTTACCAGATCCAATAATATGCGTTTCGTCATAGGGATGAAGATAGTCGCTGTAACCAGGAATCTTCAGCTTGCCGAGGACCTTAGGCTCCTCAGGTAAAGTGAGGTCGATAACGAATAGCGGATCAACCTGCTTGAAGGTCACCATATAAGCTCGTTTACCCATAAATCGTACCGAATATATTTTCTCTCCGGGAGCTAAATCCTCTAGCTTTCCAGTTAGCTTAAGGGCAGAGTCGAGGACGTAAACATTATTCTTCGAGGTGTTTGCATCGTCCCGCCACATGTCACCCTTTGTAGTTGCAATGCGGAAAAACCCATCATGCTCATCCATGGAATATTGGTTGAGAATTGTACCGGGAACTTTACCTTGTGTAGTGTATTTCATGGTACCGTTATCCAGACTGAATTTGTATAAAACGGTAGAGGTCTCATCATTAACAGGGAGCAGAGAATCGTTTGTTGTTTGATCAGTTACCTTGGTGGAGTAGGCACCTATAGCCACATATAGATTCTCAAGTGACGCGTATACATTCTCGCCTGCACCTAGATAAGTTTGGATATTTGCTTTGGCTTGTGGCTTGGATAAATCTATTCCGGCAATATTCAGATAGCTACTCTTGGGTGAATTTGGAAAATAGTATATTTTCCGATAATCCACCGATGTATAGTTAGGAGATACAGCGGTATCACGAATGAGTGGAGCGGGTTCTTCAGCCTTATTGTTCTCAAGGATCTGATAGGTATTCAAGTATTGGTTAGCGATCAGATATAAAGCCGAGCCAACCTTGCGACTTGTCAGGTAGTTCCCCTGAATTTCTACCTCACGTACCTTGAGGATCTTGTTTTTGTCGCTAATATCGTAAACAATGGCCAAGGTTGCGCTCGTGTTTAGCGGCAGGATCCTCCTTTTAGACTGAATAGCAGGGTCTTGAACCGAAGAATTAAAGGCTTGCTCCTGATAGCTTTCGGCGATAACCACCAAAGAATCTCCATCAACATAGAGCTCCTGTGGACTAATTCGTTGCTCAAAGCTAATCATACTAGCGAGCTTCATGTCCGTGCCTGGTGTTGTCGAAATGATTGCAATCCGTTGCTGGTTTACCTGATAGATATAATTGCCATCCGTTTTGACAATATCGGCCTCATCTACCCCGGCTACTTGAACGTTTGTTGCCGAATAATCACTTGAACCTCCAGTATCGACTGCTGATGCTGAGGCTTCTTTTGAGGTACTAGTTGAGCTACTATTCATGGTTGTGACTGTTTCTAACTCCCTACTAAATTTCAACGCATATTCTGGTTGGTTGCCCTGAGAATTCTTGACCAAATTCTTTAAATTAGCATAGGAGCCAACGACAGGGAGGGGAGTAGGGGCTTTTGAGAGGCTGATCTGATCTGCGCCTATGCTGTATTCCAAACCGAAGGATTCACAGAAAAGGGCTAAAGGAACGGCAAAGACACCCGCTTTGTACAAAGATGCCGTACCTGCATTGAGTCTTTCATCGTTACGGGTTACGAAAGCACTGCCGGGTGTAAAGGTCAGGCGAGTAAGGCTGTTAGATACGGTGATCTGTCGGGAAAAGGCCACCTGTGTCACTTCTGCTCCAACCATAGCAGCAAGCTCCGGTAGCGGAGCTAATAGAACGCCATCAACGAGTAAGGGGGCAAATGTCAGGGGGATGGTTTTACCTTCGTAGGTAAGGGTTTTATCTGCTTTGTCAGCATAAGCAGCCGGACTTATGTAATTGTCAGCCCAAGCTGAAAGCAGCAATGATGCTGCCAAAAGGGAAATAACGAGTGCTTTTCTCATAGGACTTAACCTTCCTTTCTACTTTCTGCCATTCTGACGCAAGAAGCTAGAAAAAGGTTGCAATTTCCAGCTTGCACAAAAAACAATTGCTAGGTTATGCTATTAACAATGATAACCATTATCACTACAGAAAAGGAGGGTTAACGTTGGAACTGAAACAATTGATCATCGAACGCCGTTCGATCCACGCTTTTGAGAACCGTTCAGTCTCACCGTCTATTGTGGAGGAATTACTTGATAGCGCTGTGTGGGTCCCAAACCACCGATTGACGCAGCCTTGGCGCTTTATACTTGTACATAGGGAGGGGCGTGGCCTCATTGGTCAAGCAGGCCGAGCCTTTGCCGAACGGATGGAGAAGGAACCAGCTAAGAAGCAGGAGGCGGGTCAGCGTTTATATGACAAGCTTATGGCTATTCCGATGTTCCTTGTTGTTGTCATGGCGGAAAACCCACATCCGTTGATTCGCGAGGAGGATTATGCGGCAACAAGTTGTGTCATCCACAATTTAAGCTTGCTAGCGTGGGAAAAAGGCATCGGGATGGTCTGGGAAACGTACCCGTTGATCCATGATCCTGGCTTTCGTGAAGCCCTCTCCATTCGACCAGGTGAAAAGGTGATCGGTAGCCTCCATCTGGGATATCCCCTTAAATTTCCAATCGCGCAGCCGAGAATTTCCGCTGGAGACCGAATCACCATCTTTGATCAGGGCCTCTAGGTCGATTGCAGTGAGAATAATTCTGGCATAGGCATATCATCGTTTGTTCGCATTATTATTCATTTTCGCTAACGGACATGAGCGCCCTTAAAAGATGATTTAGAGGTTATTCGGAATCTAACGGACTTCAGTGTCGCTATTTGCCCATTTAGTCGTTTTTTCTGGGTTGAGAAACATAATAACGCCTCCTAGGTCCGGTAGAGTAAGAAAAGCGTTCGTTTGGGGCTAATAGCGTCTCCTAGGTCCGTTACATGAGAAAGCTTCGTGTCCCACAATTCATACGGTCTCCATGAATAGCAGACTCAGGGATTACCTTCACTTTAGGCAAGCGCTGATTTAGCAGTAGAATCAACAAAACACCACCTTCAGCTTGAAGGTGGTGTTTTGACATGCTTTATTGGTCCTATTCTCAGCACACTTAAGAATTCTTGGTAAGCTCCTCCAGCTGTTCAATCAGTCCCTTGAATACGTCCATTGCCTGTTTAATCGGCTCAGGTGAAGACATATCCACTCCTGCCTTTTGCAGGATATTGATGGAGTAGTCACTACCGCCACTCTTCAGGAAGCCCAGATAACGGTCAACCGCAGGCTGTCCTTCATCAAGAATCTGCTTGGAGAAGCTGGTTGCAGCCGAGAAGCCCGTCGCGTATTTGTATACATAGAAACTGTTATAGAAATGGGGGATACGGGACCATTCCATCTCAATTTCCTTGTCCACAACCATGCCTTTTCCTTGATACAGGACATTCAGATCATAATAAATTTTACTTAAGTCCTGTGGAGTCAGGGAATCTCCTGCTTCCATCTTCTCATGGGTGATCTTCTCAAATTCAGCAAACATTGTTTGGCGGAAGACTGTGGTGCGGAACTGATCTGCATAGTAGGTAAGCAGGTACATCTTCGCTTTTGGATCGTCAGTCTTCTTCAACAAATAATTCATCAGTAAAGCTTCGTTGAGTGTCGATGCAACCTCTGCTAAGAAAATCGTGTATTGAGCGTCACGATAATTTTGGTTTGTATCGGACAAATAAGAGTGCATGGCATGACCCATTTCATGAGCCAAAGTAAACATGCTATTCAGATTGTCATTATGGTTGAGCAATACATAAGGATGGGTACCATAGGCTCCCCAACTGTAAGCACCACTGCGCTTACCCTCATTCTCATAGATATCAATCCAATGATCCTCAAAGCCTTTATTCAGCACAGTCAGATAATCCTTACCAAGCGGCTTAAGGGCCTCTGCAACCATTTTTTGAGCTTCTTCGTAGGGGATATCCCATTTAAACTCTTCAACCAGTGGAGCAAAAAGATCATACATATGAAGCTCATCAACCTTCAACAGCTTCTGCCGCAGGTTCATATACCGCTGGAGCAGGGGGAGGGCTTCATGAATAGTATCAATCAGATTGGTATAGACTTCTGTCGGGATTTTGTCACCATAGAGGGACATTTCCAGAACGGAAGGATACTTGCGAGCTTGAGCGTAAAAAATATTCTTGTTAATATTGGATGCCAATGTGGCGCCTAGCGTATTCTTCAGCTTGCCGTAGGTGGCATAAACAGCCTCGAAAGCCGCTTTGCGTACCTGTTGGTTACTGCTCTCCAGGAATTGGATATAGTTACCGTGAGTCAGTTCCTTCTCAATTCCGTTCTCATCCTTGATCTTCGGGAATTTAAGATCAGCATTATTTAGCATATTAAAGATCGTGCTCGGCGCTTGCGTGATATTGCCTGCCTGGGCGAGCAATGCTTCAAGCTCTTTGCTCAAGACGTGTGGCTTCTGCCGAATCATTTCTTCCAATGTGCGTTGATAAGAAGCAAGCTCTGGAGCGGCAACAAGCTTCTGCAATTGCTCATCAGACAAACTCAGGATTTCAGGGGTGACGAAGGATAACGCCTCATTGACTTCAACGCCAAGCTTACTCGCTTTGTCTACCAATGCTTGTGGAGCAGATTCTGCTGTATCCTCATGATGCAGCAGGCTGGCATAGACGTATAGTCGTTCTGTATGTAGAGAAATGTCATCTTCTAGAGCGAAACAATCTTTCACGGCGTGAATCTCGCTAAGCTTCCCGTGATATTGGCTCACCTTCTTTAGCGTGTCCTTCACTACTTGGTATTCCTTATCCCAAGCGGATTGATTAGCAAATAAGTCTTCAAGCTTCCATTGTTGCTCGACAGGTACTTCATTACGTTTCTTGACTTGGCTCACGGGAACCCTCCTGACATCATTGTAGTACGCAACCGTACGGTCTGCGTCAATATTCTTGGCGTGAACAGGGGCTAGGACGATCGTAGAACATAAACAAATGGATAGAAAAATATGCAGCGTTCGCTTCATAAGAAGTTGCTCCTCGGACTTTTCTCATTAGTAAAACGCATCACGTCCTAGGACGCTGCTGGTGTTTACCTTTGTTTATTCTGTCCGACGCTACCTGTTCTTATGATAGCAGAAATCAACGACAAGCGTAAACTTCAACCCTACATGAACTGTCCAGTAAAGATGAGATAGAGCATGATAAGAAAAGAAATCGTCACCATCACAATAGCTGCTGTAGCGAGATAGCGTCTTAAAGGTTGTCTAATACTATTGCGGGAAAGAACAACTACCCCCGCAAAGCAAAAGCAGGATATGATGAATGCTAAAGTCGTTCCAGAGTCCATATAATCACCTCATTGTCCAAATCAATATGATTCTCGGTTATTTTACCATATTTTATTTATTAACTATAACTACATTATCATAGACAGTGT
>JAIMBU010000382.1 GCA_023511325.1 Gorillibacterium sp. | reverse complement strand
GAAAAAAAGCTGTCCTTTCTCGATCGGTATTTGACCTTATGGATTTTTATAGCTATGGCTTTAGGGATTATCCTCAGCTTCGTTTTTCCAGGCTTTGTGGATTTTGCTGACCAATTTCAAGTTGGAACAACCTCTATACCGATCGCCATCGGTCTTATCCTCATGATGTATCCACCTCTTGCGAAAGTGCGTTATGAAGAATTAGGGAAGGTGTTCCGTAATGGAAAAGTCCTACTCCTATCATTGGTCCAAAACTGGGTCATCGGCCCTATATTGATGTTTCTTCTGGCCATCATTTTTTTGCGTGGTTATCCCGAGTATATGGTGGGTCTGATCATGATTGGTCTAGCTCGTTGTATCGCGATGGTGATCGTATGGAATGATCTGTGCAAAGGCGATGCGGAATATGCGGCTGGCCTGGTTGCTTTTAATTCTATTTTTCAGGCGCTGTTCTACTCCGTCTATGCCTATGTTTTCGTCACGGTTCTACCCGGGTGGTTTGGACTTGAGGGGATGTCAATTGCCATCACGATCGGAGAAGTTGGGCAAAGTGTGTTGATCTATTTGGGTATTCCGTTCTGTGCTGGTATACTTACCCGATTGATTCTGGTTAAATCCAAAGGCCGCGAATGGTACGAAAACGTGTTTATCCCGAGAATAAGTCCGCTTACGCTCGTCGCCCTTTTGTTCACCATCATTGTCATGTTCTCAATCAAGGGGAATACGATTGTGGAGCTGCCGCTTGATGCCGTGCGGATCGCCATTCCGCTGCTGATTTATTTTCTGGTCATGTTCATGATTTCCTTCTATATGGGCAAACGGTCAGGAGCAGGTTATCCGGTCACCGCTACCCTTGCTTTCACAGCGGCAAGCAACAATTTCGAATTGGCCATTGCTGTAGCGGTCGGTGTGTTCGGGATTCATTCCGGTGTAGCGTTCGCCGCGGTAATCGGTCCCCTGGTCGAGGTGCCCGTGATGATCGCTCTCGTCAATGTAGCCCTGAGGTTTCAACGCAAATATTATCAAGATAAAGCCAGACAAAACTAATTCACCTAAAGGAGAGTCGCACACATGGAGAACAAAAAACTAATTTACTTTCTATGCACAGGTAATTCCTGCCGCAGCCAAATGGCAGATGGTTTCTTGAGGGCGCTGGGCGGTGACCAATATATTGTGAAAAGCGCTGGACTTGAAGCCCACGGCTTAAACCCTCGTGCCGTTCAAGTCATGTTTGAGTCAGGTATTGATATCAGCACGCATACGTCCAAGGTAATCGATCCAGATATTCTTAATCAAGCGGATTACGTTATTACCTTATGCGGCCATGCAGATGAGCATTGTCCGGTTATTTCCAATAAAGATGTGGTGAAATGGCACTGGGGATTTGACGATCCGGCCAAAGCGACGGGAACAGAAGAAGAAATCATGGTCCAATTTCGTCAAGTACGGGATGCGATAAAGGCGCGAATCGAAGCCTTCATAGTAGAAGCTAACGACTTAGTTAGGCAATAATAAGACGCTAATTCCTGGGAATCATTTACTTATCATTGGTTCAAGCATACTGTTCCGATCAAGGATAGCCGATTCTGGCTGTCCTTTTCCGATCGTTGTAATTCAGCTCATAATTAGGCTTACAACTATGATTGGATTTATATCCTATTTTCATTATGGTACAATAACCCTATTGGATAAGAAGAGATTTGCAGTAAATCAGGTAAATGATCTCGATCCTACGCCTGAAATAAGCATCTTGTTAATAAAGGAGAAGATTTAAATTGATTTATAAACAATGGATTGCACCTGAAATTTACAATCTGACTTCAGAGATGGAGCATCACGATCCTGCTAAGACTGCGCTCAAATGGTTGGATGAACATGGTGCTTATGAAGAGATCACGTATGGTGAATTGCTGAAGCAAGCGAACCAACTCGCTAACGGATTAGCAGGCCTTGGACTTCACAAAGGAGACCGAGTACTCGTTATGGTGCCGAGGAGAATCATTGCTTATGTGATCTATCTGGCTTGTTTAAAGACAGGACTAGCTATTATTCCTTCTTCGGAGATGCTTCGGGCCAAAGACCTCGCTTATCGCCTTAAACATTCTGAGGCTCGGGCCGTTATTGCCTGGTCTGGCGTTACGGAGGAAGTGGATAAGATTGGCGAAGACATCCAAACTCTCGATTATCGCATTGCCGTTTCTCCGCAGGGAACTGCAATTAAGGATCGTTGGCTAGGCTTGGATAAATTGATGGAAGGTCAACCCGAAACCTTCGCTACTGTGGAAACCCATCGAGATGATATGGCGATTCTTGCCTATACTTCGGGGACAACCGGTAATCCTAAAGGCGTCGTTCATAGTCACGGCTGGGGTTATGCTCACTTGCGAATCACCGCGGCTAACTGGTTGGATATTCAGGAATCGGACACGGTATGGGCTACAGCTGCACCAGGCTGGCAGAAATGGATTTGGAGCCCGTTCTTATCCATCCTTGGAAGTGGAGCAACGGGATTTGTCTATAATGGTTCATTCCATCCGAATCGATACTTGAAGCTTATTCATGATTATGGCATTCAGGTGTTATGCTGTACGCCAACGGAATATCGGCTAATGTCGAAGATCGATGGTCTAAACCAATATGATTTGTCTAACCTGCGTAGTGCTGTGTCCGCGGGTGAACCGTTAAACGAGGAAGTTATCAACGAATTCCGCCGCCATTTCAATTTAACGATTCGTGACGGCTACGGGCAAACCGAAAGCACCCTTTTAATTGGGGCATTGAAGGATGCTCCCTTACGAATAGGCTCCATGGGCAGATCTATTGCAGAAGGACTTGTAGAAATAATTGACGAAGATGGCATACCGGTACCTGCGGGGCAGGTAGGAGATATTGCTGTTCACTCCGCAATGCCAGCATTATTTCAACACTATTATCAAGACCCTGAACGAAAACTAGCCTGCATGCATGGTGATTTTTTTGTCACAGGTGATCGGGCTAAAAAAGATGCAGAAGGATACTTCTGGTTTGAGGGTCGTGGAGACGATATTATCATTAGTTCAGGCTATACGATAGGTCCCTTTGAGGTAGAGGAAGCTCTCATGAAGCATCAAGCCGTAAAAGAATGTGCCGTTGTAGCTAGTCCTGATTATATTCGCGGTCATGTGGTAAAAGCGTTCATTGTCCTAAAAGAGGAAATAGTGGGTTCACCAGAGCTTATTAGAGAGCTGCAAAACCATGTGAAAGAATGGACGGCTCCCTATAAGTATCCACGGAAGATAGAATTTATTCAGGATCTCCCGAAGACAAGTTCAGGTAAGATCCGAAGAATAGAACTGCGGCAGCAGGAACAAACGAATTCACAGGAGTAAGGCATGGATCGAAACGATCTCTGGCAATGGCTTATGACACTCATGCGCAACAGTTTTGGTGTAGAGGATGCACGTTAAAAAAGCCATTGCTCGCTGTGGGGATAGAGTCAGTTGTAGGAAGCGACAACTGCTCTTTCCGTTGATTATGTAAAGTTGACAATGTTCTTTCATGGGTGGTATTATTTAACGAGGGAAATGACGAGCGGGGTTAAAATTTCTTGAGATCTTCAAGCCTTTTCGCTCGGTGAGCACACTTCATTCCACACCAGAAGGGTTAAATCAGGATGTGGAACAGCCGTGAGGGTTGGATCCTTCTCGACCGGACCATCTACATAATGTCAAGCACCCCAACTGGGGTGCTTTGTTGCTTCCATATGAAATCATCTATACCAATGATTTATGGGATAATAGGAATCAGCTATTCACAATTGAAAGGGAGAATTAAGATGAATCGTTATAAAATGCTGGTGGGTAGTCTAATTGCCTCCAAACTGAACAATCTAGATGCTCATGCAATTGTTGAACTTCTGGAGTATCCGCCTAACCCAGAGATGGGTGATCTATCGTTGCCCTGTTTCACGCTTAGTAAGATCATGCGTAAGGCGCCTCAAGCAATTGCGGATGGTCTGCAGGCTGAGCTTGAGCATGAAGCGATTGAAAGCATTGATTCGGTAGCGGGATATCTTAATTTTCACTTGAACAAGGAGCTTCTAGCTGCAGGAATCATTCAAGATGTTTTGTCCACTGGGGAAGCTTATGGCTCCCATGACATTGGGCAAGGGAAGAATATCGTGATTGACTATTCCTCGCCCAATATTGCTAAGCCCTTTCATATCGGACATCTTCGTTCTACTGTAATCGGTAACTCGCTGAAGCAAATTTTCAATTTCCTCGGTTACAATGTGGTAGGTGTCAACCATCTGGGGGATTGGGGAACGCAGTTCGGCAAGCTGATCGTAGCCTACCAAAAATGGGGCAATGCAGCACGAGTTGAAGAGGCAAGAATTGATGAATTGCTGCGTCTCTACGTTAAGTTTCATGAGGAAGCAGAGCAGGAC
>JAIMBU010000381.1 GCA_023511325.1 Gorillibacterium sp. | reverse complement strand
CAATTTAACGAATATCAATCACAGTTCCCCAATTTTTAATTGAATCACTATTCAATAAACGTCCGGCAGTCGCAGCATGCGGCTGTCGGACGTTTTCATCCTTGTAGCAGAAAGGATATTCAGTCCTTTCTCTAGAGGAATGTTGCCGATTTATCCATATCCGCATACAATAGTTTTAGGAAAGTAGACAAGACTAGGGAGAGGAGAACGGGTTAATGAATTGGATGGGAAACCTCCAGCAACTGGGACGATCACTCATGATGCCCATTATGATGCTTCCCATAGCGGCCATATTAATCAGTTTGAGTAGCTTTCCATGGGATCAGGCTGGTCTTGAACAGGTTGGCGATATTCTGTATTTGGCTGGCCAGTCTGTATTTACCTACCTACCGTTTATTTTTGCTGTAGGCGTAGCACTTGGACTTTCGGAGAATTCAGGAATTGCCGGTATGACCTCGATGTTCAGTTATTATTTATTTACCCAGGTGACAGAACGCTTTGTTGGCCCTGATTTTCAATTCGGGATCACGGGTGGAATTGTCATCGGGATTATTACCGCGCTTTCCTTTCACTGGCTGAAGAATGTCCAGCTACCTGAATATATCCAGTTCTTCGGAGGCGTTCGCCTCGTTCCGCTTTTCATGGGACTTGCCACGCTGCTTGTCTCGTTTGCTGCCGTCTTTGTTGGCCCTACTCTTCGTGATTGGTTTATCGCCTTTGGAGTTATGCTGAGCGGGTTAGGCGTGTTTGGAGCTTTTCTCTATGGAATGATGCATCGGTTACTTATACCTTCGGGACTTCATCATATTCTAAACAATGTCTACTGGTTTCAGCTAGGTTCCTTTCAAAGAGCAGATGGAACCTATGCGTTTGGTGATCTTCCGCGTTTTTTTGCCGGAGATCCAACTGCAGGTGTCTACATGGCTGGACTGTATCCGATCATGATGTTTGCCCTTCCTGCCATTGCATTTGCGATTATTCATGAAGCACGAGAGGATCTAAAGCCCAAGGTTCGTAAAACCTTCCTGACTGCAGCGCTTGCTTGCTTTCTAACAGGAGTATCCGAACCGATTGAATTTGCCTTTTTATTTGTTTCACCTTATCTATTTGTCATTCATGCCGTATTATCTGGTATCGCCATGGCAATTACTTATGCTCTTGGCATTCATCATGGATTTTCCTATTCTGCTGGATTAATTGATTTTGTCATTAACTATCACCTTTCCCAACGGGGCTGGATGCTCATTCCCATCGGTCTGCTCTATGGATTTTTCTATTACCGACTGTTCAGTTGGGCTATTCGGCGCTTTCGTATCCCTACTCCTGGGCGTGAAGAGGGCTCTCAGTTGGAGGAATGGGCTGGAGATATTCCCTATCGTTCCCCACTTATTCTTGATGCGCTTGGTGGGAAAAACAATATAAAAACCATCGAGGCTTGTGTTACACGGCTTCGGCTGACACTAGATAACGACAAGCTGATGGATATGGCTGCTCTGCGCAACCTGGGAGCGGCAGGGGTTATCCGACTGGGTGGCGGTAATGTCCAGGTCGTATTCGGTACATATTCAGATATGATCAAGGAACAGATCGCCAAGCTGATGCGTAAAGAGGTGCGTCAAGTGGCGTTCCACTCCCCCGTGCAAGGGCGGATGATTCCGTTGGATGAGGTACCGGATGCGGTTTTTGCTCAAGGGATTGCCGGCAAAGGGGTTGCTTTTATTCCTGATCGTGGCGAGTTGGTAGCGCCTGTTGCAGGAACGATTATCCACATTCATCCATCTAATCATGCTATTGGCATCTGCACGAAGGAGGGGCTTGAGGTCCTACTACATATCGGTATTGATACCTCTCAGCTTGAGAATTGCTTTACAGTGTTGGTTAAAGAAGGTGATGAAGTGAAGCCGGGACAGCTGATCGTAAGATTCCATTATGAGAAAGTGAGAAAGCTGGGTAAATCTTTAGCAACTCCCATGCTTATCACCAATGTGGACAAGGTCAAGAGCTGGAGCTTTGCTCCATTTAAGGCTGTCAAAAAGGGTCAGGCTTCTGTCTTCTCAGTCACGCTGAAGGACGACGCCCCACTGCCGGGAGGGAAACAGCATGGATAAAGGAATCGGAGCATCTCCAGGTATCGCTATTGGTAGGGCTTATGTACTGCCCTCGCGCAATCGGGAAATCCCGGAGCAACTTATGGAGAGTGCTGATTTTACTTTCGAGTGGGATAAGCTGTCAGTCAGCATCAGGGTGTCAAAAACAGAGCTTGAAGGTATTCGTCAGGATATCAGGGAATTGATTGGAGAAGACGAATCCCACATATTCAATGCTCATCTAGCGATATTGGAGGATCCCACTTTCTTGAATGAGGTTCGTGGAATCATGCAATTGCAGAATAAAGGCGCGGAGCTTGCGGTTAAGGAAGCCATCGATAAGTTCGCCAATATGTTCGATCTGTTGGATGATGAATACATGAAGGAGCGGGCCGAGGATATAAAGGATGTTGGCAACCGCTTGCTCAAGCATCTGCTTGGCGAGGAACCTGACATAACGGCGCCCCCCATGGAAACACCTTATATTCTGGTTGCTAAAGAGGTGACTCCATCGGCATTTATTCAATTAAATTCAAATGACGTGTTGGGCGTTGTTACGATGTTAGGCGGAAAGACCTCCCATACGTCGATTATGGCTAGAGCAATGGGAATTCCGATGGTAATTGGATTAGAAGGCAAGCTGCAGCGACCTATCCAAACAGGTGATATCCTCATTGTCGATGGTGAAAGTGGACAGGTGTTGGTCAATCCGAAGGTTTCGGTAATCGAATGTTACCAAGGGATCAAAGCAAGACTGCATGACGAAAGAGAGTTACTGCAAGATATTGCAGCCTTTCCTCCTGTGTCTAAAGATGGCAAGAGGTTGGAGATCAGAGCTAATATCAGCTCGCTTAAGGAGCTAGAACGTTCCATCGAGCAGGAGATCCCTGGGGTTGGTCTCTTCCGCACTGAGTTTATTTTTATGGATCGTGCATCCGTTCCTTCTGAGGAGGAGCAGTTCCAAATCTATCGCCAAGCCGTGGAAAAGCTGAAGGGAAATCCACTTGTCATGCGCGCGCTAGATATTGGTGGGGACAAAGCAATTAGCTACATTTCTCTGCCCGAGGAAGAGAATCCATCGCTCGGATTACGTGCTGTACGGATCCTGTTAATTCGCCAGGATCTGTTTCGAACTCAGCTTCGAGCTATATTTCGCGCAAGCCAGTATGGGCCCATCCGCATCTTGCTACCGATGATTAGCTCACTGGAGGAATTACGTGCTGCTAAGGATATCATCAACGATGTACGAGAAGAGCTGCAAGCGCAAGGTATTCCCTTTTGTAGCGACATCCCAATCGGCATCATGATTGAAGTACCGGCAGCTGCGATTTTAGCAGATCTATTCGCTACTGAAGTCGATTTTTTCAGCATTGGGACTAATGATCTGGTCCAGTACGTGCTTGCGGTAGATCGGATGAACGAATCAGTGGCTTATCTGTACGATCCCTATCATCCGGCCGTATTACGAATGATTCATCATACGGTATCGGCTGCTAAAGCGGCTGGAATTCCGGTTAGTGTCTGCGGGGAAATGGCGGGGGATCCGCTAGCTCTTCCGCTTTGGCTTGGACTAGGCATTCAGGAGATCAGCATGTCTGTGCAATCATACCTGCCGATAAAGAAAAGCTTGTTAAACACAAGTGCGGAAGAGAGTAAGCATCTTCTGGATAAAGTGTTGCTATGTCAAACAAGCGACGATATTCGTCGTTTGCTGTTAGGCATGTTAACAGAATTCTCGAATATCCATGCTTCACAATGCAGTGAAGAGGAAGAAAGTAGGGATGAAGGTTGAACGAGGATACACATGTAACTACCCCCTCATCGTCTCATCAGCGGAGAACAGTCTCTGTTCTAGAGCGCGTTCTACGTTTTCTGCCCGCTGTGATCATGATGGGTGCTATATTCTTTTTTTCATCACGAACGGGTGATGATTTAAATACGCTACTGCCTTTTTTTCAGAAGATTCTACCTGGGCTGGAGGGCTTTAACTGGGGGCATTTTGTTGCTTACTTCCTCCTTGGCCTTACCTTTCTATGGGCAGTAACCGATGGAAGTTTTTCGCTCCTGGCTAAAGTTATCGCGGTCATCCTGTGCCTGCTCTATGGTCTTACGGATGAATTTCATCAAATGTTTGTTCCCGAAAGAGCGTCAGACTGGTTAGATATTCGCAATGACGTGATCGGGGGAACGTTAGCTATGCTGTTTATATCCCTCCCAGGGATAAACAGCTTTGTTCGTAGATGGAGATTTTCCATCAAATCCCAGAGGTGAAAGGCAGGATTCTTTCGAGTAGAGTCGAAAAGGTAATATAAGCGGAGAATTTGTTCCATTTAGGCGGAATCGAACGACTCG
>JAIMBU010000380.1 GCA_023511325.1 Gorillibacterium sp. | reverse complement strand
ATTATTACCTGTATTTATCCAACGAGCTCCACGTCTTGATGGAGAACAAGGATCAGGACCCCAACCTGGTGCAAACCGTATTCCAAAGCATCAATCGGTTGATGGTGACCCGACAATTCTTCAAGTCGCTCGCGATATACGGTATTAACGGGAAGCTAGTGGAATTCGGCAATTTGCCAGCGGTTTCTTACGAGGATTTCAAGAAAACATCCTTTCATCATGAAGAGCTCGTAAATACAGGGCTGGGAACCTGGGGGATTCAAAACACGGAGCAGCCTATATTTCTGCGCAGCCCGAGCCCCCGAATTATATTTGCCCGGCCCTATAGCGATTTGGTTAGTCTGGAGCTGCAGGGCTTCATCGTGATCGGCATCGACGAAATGGAATTACGCAGCTCCTACGCCTCGGAGAATCAGAATGTCGAAACGCTCGTGACCAATTCGGAGGGAGAAGTCATTACGGATTCTCGGGGGCGCTGGATTGGGCAATCCCTTATGGAAACAACCTATTTTAAAGATCAGAAGAAGACTACCATCGAGGATTTGGACTGGGATACATCCAATTCGGATTGGCTGATCGCCCATCAGAAATCGCAGCAGACAGGCTGGCATATCATTGTTGTGAGACCCAGAAGCGAGTTGATTGAGCAACTGCACCCGATTCAAAGCTTCACCTTGCTCGTCCTTGCAGGCTTACTGATTCTTGCAATCATCTGCACCTGGTACATCTCCACCTGGTTTACAAAGCCGATTACCCGGCTTTTGGTCTCCATGCGGAAGGTACAGAAGGGGGATTTCACCCAGTCGATAAGCGTTGTGGACGAGGATGAGCTTAGCCAGCTTAATCACGGCTATAACACCATGGTAAGGCGTGTTGGTCAACTGATTGAAGAGGTCTACCAGGAGCAATTGAAGCAGAAGGAAGCGGAATTAAAGCTATTACAGTCTCAGATTAATCCGCACTTCCTTTATAATACGTTGAACTCCGTTTCCCTGTTTGCCATGCAGCACGGGGATCACCAGATTGCCCAAATGATCTACGCCCTCTCCACATTCTTCAGGATGAATCTCAGTGGGGGCAAGGATGTTATCACGTTAAAGGATGAAATCAAGCTTGTGGAAAGCTATCTCTACCTGCAAAAAATCCGGTTTGGCGATAAAATAACATATGAGGTCGAGCTGGATCTGGCGGTGGCGGACTTCTCGATTCCCAAGCTGCTCATTCAACCGCTCGTCGAGAATGCGATTATACATGGAATTGAACCTCTTGAGGAGGCAGGCTTTATCTGGATTTCCGTCGCGCTGGAAAAAGAAATCCTGCTTATTCAGGTCAGGGATAATGGTGGTGGCATGACTCCTGAGCGTCTGTCCCAGATCACGGAGCAGCCTGGGCATGCTATCGCTAATATCAAAGAAAGGGTGCTGCTTCATTTTGGAGCAGAGGCTTCAATCGTCATTCGAAGCTCGCTAGGGGCAGGAACCATCGTACGACTGGCAATCCCTTTACGGAAGGAGTGATTGGAATGCTAAAACTGATCATCGCCGATGATGAGCTTCCTGTACGGGAAGCTTTTTCCCAATTGATTGACTGGGAGTCAAACGGAATCGAGCTGTGTGCAATCGCAGCCAATGGAGCCGAAGCTTTCGAACGAATAGAGCAATACAAGCCTGAGCTTCTGCTCACGGATATTAAGATGCCGATCATGGACGGCCTACAGCTGATCGAGAAAATCCATGCCTATGGTTACTCGGCGATTCCCATTCTTCTCTCGGGCTACAATGATTTCCACCTGGTTCAGAAGGCACTGAAGCTAGGAGCGTTTGACTATATTCTAAAGCCGTGTCACCCGGTCGAGGTGCTTAGAACTATACTCCAGGCTAAGGAGTCGGCCATTGCCATCAATGATAAGAAGAAGGAGACGGATCTGTGGGAAAACCAGTGGAGACAGAATGTACCGCTAGCCAAAACACAGCAGCTGGTCGAGTGGATCCATCATGCCGAGAGTCCTTGGGAGAAGCGTATGGAAAAGGTCCAGTGGCTGGATATTCGGCTGAGCGAAACCTTCCTTAACGTAGCGATCATCAGGCTCGACATGAAAAAGAATGAGATCTACAACCATACATCGCATGATCGGCAACTGGTCCGCTACGCCGCACTGAATATTGCCAAAGAGACGATGCAAGGCTTCAGCGAGTATTACGAAGCGTTTCGTGACAAAGAAGAGATGATTGTTATTTGGCATGAAACGTCGACAGATCAGCAGGTCATTCGTTCCAAGCTGGAGAGACTCATGGGCAACATTCGGGATTATCTGAAAATAACGGCTACAATTGGCTGCTCCGATAACACGGAGAGTGTGCATACCTTGAACAAGGCATACGAGAAGGCACGCCAGGCACTGGATCTGAGCTTCTTTCAAGGTCAAGGCTGCATTTATAGCTATTCCGGAAGCAATGAAGCAGAAGCACAATCCGACAATGTAGAGCAGTTGACTCGCTTGGAGGAGCTTGAGGGCTTGTTCTTCGACAAGCTGAAGGTAGGGCAGTATTCGGAGGTTATTGATTGTCTGGATCAATGGTTCTCGGAGTTTAAAGGGATTCTGCTCCCTAACCGCTCCGAGTTTCATATGCAGACGATTTCCCTCATGTCTCGATTGCTGCAGGAGGCGAAGGAGCCTTCCACGGACGAAGAGGGTTATGACGAGCTTGTCCGCTTGGCGGACAAAATGCTGTGGGCAGAAACGGTTGATGAATTGTTTGTAGTGACCACTCAAATCATCCAGAAGCTGGTTGAGAATCGCAACATCCATAAGACTGTACATCGGACGGTATCAAGGGCCGTAGAAATCATCAAGGAACGCTATGCCAGCAACCTCACACTCAAGGCAGTTGCTGAAGAGGCGTACTTGTCGCCTTCTTATTTATCCACATTATTTAAACAGGAAATGGGCATCAAGTATATCGATTATCTCCATCAATATCGTATCGAAGTTGCCAAGCAGCTCCTGAAGGATGGAAAGCAGAAGGTTAGCACCGTTGCAATGGAAGTTGGCTACTTTGATGAGGCGCACTTTATCCATACATTTAAAAAATGGACGGGGGTCTCCCCGGCGGCTTATTCCCGATACGGTGGCGAATTCCGTCGTGACCCCTCTACTTGAACAAAAGCAGTCCGACCTTATTGGTCGGACTGCTTTTGTTCAGATCGAGCTAACCTTACTTTTGCTATTCCTTTGGTACAAAGGAAAGATAGGCATAGTTCATCTGTCCATGCTCAACGGTGTGAAGCGTCAGAACCTGTATGCCTGCTTCGAGCGTTAGCTCGGTGATACCAGCTGCGAGATTCCAGTGATGCCACTGCCGCCAATCCATATCGTCTTCGTCGCGATATGTAGAAGAAATAGTCAGCGGGCCAGTGACGTCTTTGTCATCTACAGACAGTGAAATGGCACCGCCATTATTCGACGTATACAGGAGATTAACGGTATAGACACCGGCTTGCGCCACATCGACCGTATACTTTAACCATTCTCCCGGCTCCGTCCAGCCAATATACGGTATGCTCATCTCGGGCTGGACGAAGTTGAAGGGATTGTCGTCTATGCCATCTGATTTGGTATAGGTTGTATCGACGCTTTCATTGATTCGAAACTCGTTCAGATAGGTACCGTTAGCAGGATTGAGCATACCACTGCCCTGATTCTTATCTGTCGTATCATGATAGGCGGTACCCTCGCCTCCAAAATCATAGTAGGCGCACATTACTTTACCGGGAATGCTTTGGGGGCCACCGGGGTATTGCGAATCCTGGAAGGGTTGTCCTTTATAATGGGATGTCAATGAAAACACTCCTTTTCATTTGCTTATGGTGGACTGCCGCACAAGCGGTGTCTCATCTTCCATTCTATGTGATTTTCAGTAGAGCGTCTACTTCGTATTCCATAAGCTGAGATGCTTATTTGCAGGTAGATGTGGACACTGGTTAAAGTACATCCTTGACCTGCTTTTAAATGTTACCTGTGCCTAAGTGCAAGCGGGATAAAAACTTGTACCTCCGGGCATTTTAATGGAAAACAGTCAGGGAGTGCATCATGATGGCGACAAGGAAGCGGAAATACGCAGTGCCAGGGGTGGAGCAGAGTATGCAGACCTTCAAGGCAAATGTAATGAAGCGCGAAGGATATGACGTTGATCCGAATCGACCGGATGACGTTAAATACGAAGTAGCTAAGGAGCTTGGTGTACCTCTCCAGCCAGGTAACAATGGTAGTCTGACCACGGAATCGGCGGGTCACATCGGCGGCAGAATTGGTGGCTCCATGGTTAGGGAAATGGTCCGTCTCGCTCAAGAGCATATTGCCAACAAAGAGCAACCATAAAAGCTTCTAAGGCAGAATTGTTGGTTAAAAGAGAAGAGATTCAAAAATGACCGGAGTAGCCTTAGGCTACATCCGGTTTTATTA
>JAIMBU010000379.1 GCA_023511325.1 Gorillibacterium sp. | reverse complement strand
ATGTGTTGGATATCTATCTAGTTTATATTTATTTTATATCTATCAAGTTTATATGTGTTTTTTATTTTTCTATTTTAATTTTTTTAAATATTAAAATTATAGTTAAATTTAAGAACAAACATAGTTACTCAACTTTTGCAGATTTTACCTGCCGTAACCGTTGTAGAATCAGCTAATAACAAGTTTTAGGAATATAGATTCGAATCCTCATTGCTTAGCTACATTATGAAGGAGCAAATAAATTAAATATCTCACCATCGTTAGCCTTCGCAGAAAAGATTGTAATCAACAAAACGAAGATCGTTAAACTGTCTTGCCAACATCTGGATGTTATCTTTGCCATTCGCTGAGGATTGAAAATAAACCAAATGGTGAGCCGTTAATTAGCAGGCTAAAATAAGCAGATGCTTTGGAGATCAAAAACGTTGCCGTTAGGAGTGATCTAAACTCCTCCTTGAAAAACAAAAGTATGCCCTGACAAGGTGAGCTTGTCCCCAACTGCAAGCAGTGTTTCTTTCAGTGGAATCAGTTCGTCTCCATTTATACAGGTACCGTTTTTTGATCCGAGGTCGCGAATTAGATAGCTATTGTCCATTAGTGTAATCTCAGCATGATGTCGCGATATTTCGCGATCATCCTTCATGAAAATGGTTTGAGTGGAATCCCTTCCAAGCAAAAGCCCCGTTGATTCAATCGATATTCGTTTGATTATTCCAGCCTCATCATATTCGAGGAAGGCTTTTGTCTGCATGGCTGAATCCGGTTTGCGTAAGAGAACGGTTGCTTGTGAGTTCTCTAAAAGCACGGTCCGATCTGGAGAGGCTGCATAGAAGTCTGCCACAAGCTGCTGTGAAGCCAACGGCTTTAGCCATCCATTTAAGGGTTCAGCATCCTTGTTCTCAATGTTCTGCGGGCCACCAGTGCCAAACTTCCATAGAGCATAGAGAAGATCAAGACCCAGCAGACTAATTCCTAAAGCAACAAAAAGTAGAGCTTCAAGAGGCGAAGCACCGTATAATAGCCAGACTGAAGCGATGATAGTCACGATGATTCCCAATGCCCTTTGGGGAATGACTTTTTGAGTCGTTATTTCTGCAGACGTTTTCTCCTGATGCGGATGATCAACGAGTGTTTTTCTCGTTTCCTCCTCTATAAGGGGTGACTGCTCCTCCCTCGTTGCATGGATCGCTAATGGCTTTGATAATGCTGCTGCAAACATTCCATTACCTACACGTTCCGTTTGCAAGCATTCACCAGATCGAAGCGAAGCAAGAAGCATTTTCTTGCATTCCAAATAATTTTCTGCTGTTTGAAGCTTATTTAACCAGCCATTATCCGCTACTTTACCTTGCCAATTGATGTGAGTCGCCAATAATATGACCATTTCACTAAAGCGGGTCTCCATACTTGGTTCGTCATCCATCATCTTAAGCGGAAGATAAAGCAACTCTAGCTCATTCCAGCTTCCAGTAGAATAAATATAAGCAGGATCAAGGACAAATCGATGAGGACTTAACATATAGATATGACTATTCTCGATAATCGAAGCAATCCCGATAACGATTCTGGCGAAACTTTCCTGACTATAGCAGCGCATTCGGGTTCCTGTAGTAAGTGGTCGTTTGGAAGTATATTCGTACAATAAAGAGATTTGCAGATCGGTTTCTTCAATTATAGGAGGCAACAGTCCAGGAATTGTACAGTTCAGCAGCATTTTCTGCTCAATGGAAACAAACTCCGTTCTTGCGATCGAGGGATCACGGCTAAGTACCAAAAAATAACCTCCGCGCTCCTTCCGATCGCAATTTAATCCATGCAGTACTTTTATCATCACATGAACCCTCTTCCGGAAAAATGTTCAACGAGCATAGTCAGTGTAGCTGGAGTCACTGCATACATAAACGGAAAGCGTAGCATGTCCTTATGTGGGATGAGCTGCAACTCGCTAAAATCTCGGCTAGTCATGAAGCGATATACGGCAAACAATATCAGTCTAACTCTGCCTAAAAACAGCTTTTGCTGAAGATAAATTCCTGCTCCAATGATTCCTGCGAAGAGAATGGAATAAAGCGCACAGTTTAATACAAAGATACCACCCGTGATCGAGCCGATGGCAGCAAACAGCTTAACATCTCCCGCTCCAAGCGCCCCGAACAAATACAGCAGAAAAAACGGAATAAAACCGAGCGCAAGTCCTATAGCGGCATGACCCAAGCCTTCCTTCCCACTACTAAAGATTTGCAATAAAAACCCTAATGCTGCACCAGACAGTGTTAACCAGTTTGGGATGCATTGACTTCGCATATCCGTAATCATGGCTGCGCCAACGAGCACACCAAGTGTGATCCAAGTTATTAACATGCTTCGCTCAGTTCTCCTTTTCAAGCCTGTTTGATTAATAGAGCTTAGCGATTCCCAATCCACACTCGCTCTAGCGCCCGTTTTTTCAATCTTACTTTTTTGTTGATGAAAGGAAGTGGTAGCCGATAAACGTACTCCACCTCAATGCCAAAGTTTAGATGTTTATATGAATTCAGATCTGGAATGGTTACTTTTACCACTCGAAAGCTGTCCTGATGAATGATTCGCTTATCTGAGAAATGGAGTACGATCGGGGCAAATGCTTGGTTAAGGAGCGGATCGACACAGTCCTGAACAGCGTCTTGGGCCGCCTCCTCCCCACTAGCTTCCAATTTCTCACGACGAGTTTTCTCCCATTTGAGCAATTGAATTATAGGCTCTGGGATCATGGCTTCCATCTGCAAAGTGGCGTCCTCGATACCAACTACTTGTTCTAGGGCACCCTCAATTTTATCAATTACCTGGCCAAACAGAACCCCCGGTTTAGAGGTGATCACCACCTCACGTGCTTCGCTATATAAAAGATCGACTGGTCCGAAATGAGTAGCAATTTCTTTTACCGTTTCGGTAGCGGCAGATTGTAGCTTCGACTCCACTACCGACAGACGGATAAAGCAATTCATTGCTAACACGAAGAGGAGAAAAAAGGGAAGGGCAATCGCTGCCTCCAGCGCCATACTGCCTCGATGATCGCTTGCAAAATGAATGGTTTTAATAATCCATCACCGCCACCGCTCTGATCATGATTCGATCCCCCTGCGTTGTACCATATAGCGGTCTACCCAGTTTTACGGCAATGCTTGGTAGAAAAAACAGCCTGAAGGATGTCTGGGCCTCACCACGGATATAAGTTGTTTGTTTCGTCAAATCAAGCTTGGTATTCAACTCAATTAATGCTTGCATGCGAGAGATCATTTTTCGATCATTACTATGCACAAGCAGTAAAACTCGCAGCATCTCCTTGTAGGTTATCGTTGCTGCGGGGAACTTTCTTGTTACCGGAATGTCTTTACCATCAATGAGCTTATTCATATCTATGTAGGCTTCACCTGCTCCTTTCGCTGCAGCCGCAAGAAAGACAAGGAGTGGAGAACCGATAGTAAGCACTTCGATCTTCGGATCAGTCAACGCCTCTATCGTGCGAATTGCGAAGAATATCATGAACATCTCTCCGTACGCTGCGCTGTAATTGCTAGCACAAGAGCTTTGGCCATAGAGAATATACTCTGCTTCTTGACCTAATAAACCTCTGTCTGTTAATCCATTTGAAGCTGAGGTGCGGAAGGAAAACCGCGATAACGCATATTCGTTCAAATACAGTTCGCCCCGAGCGTCTATGAGTAATTGACCGAGTCGGCTTGCCAGTGACATGGCATGATCCAAGTTCTTGTCTGAGGCAGCATCAGGCAGATTTAATCCTTCCGTACCCGCCTCCGTACTACCAGCGGAATTGTACACCATGTACTTCGCATAGAGCCCGCTATCGTGATTGTCCTTTGAACCAGCCAATTGCTGATAAGCATTGGTATAGGTATCCTCTGTTCCCCAAATTCCACAGTTGCCTAGAATGCCATTCACCTTAGCTAATGTCTGCTTCAGCAGGTTTTGTTGCTCTGCTTGCTGACTTTTTATGTTACTAGCACGCTCAGCTCGCGCTTGTTCTAGTTTTTGTCGATCTATAATGAATTGCTGGGCCTTCTCACCCACAGCGGCATTTGCTTGAACTAATTGCTGATAAAGCTCACCTGCTATCAGTCCGGCTGAGGTCAACCGCGCTGAAAATCCGCTGAAAAGAGCAGGTATACGATCACCCTCTGTTAAATAAAGCGTGAAGAACGGTTCATCCCAAACGGGGATCGACTGATAAATGGATGCGGTTGAAAAATTGTCACTGCCTGTCTCTGCAATCAACTTTTCCTTCTCCAACCGCAGTTCAGTATTTGCCAGCCTCGCCGCAGTCAGTTCTGTATTCATTTCTTGGAATAAATGATTTAAGCGTTGATAATCATCTGGAGCGGCTCCTTTGGCCTGCGCTACTTCGGTCGCATAGCTTACGAGATCCCTCAATAGTTGTTCTGCCGTCAGTTTTCGCTGTGCAATATCATGAAG
>JAIMBU010000378.1 GCA_023511325.1 Gorillibacterium sp. | reverse complement strand
AGGTTGAACCCTCCTGAGGAGGAGCGTCTCTGTTTGGACCATTGACCAAAGGAGAAGAAAACTGCTGACCACTGATCTCAGCATCCTCGAACTGGACGCCCAGCAGCCGCCGGATCAGACTGATCCCATGATAGCCGTGGGCAGCCGATACCTGAGCTTGGCTGACCGTACCTAGCTTACCGGAGTGCGCCAGAGCAATCCGCGCGGCATGCAGGGGCTGAAATAAATATTGCTCTGCCACCTGAATCTTGGCATGCTTACCAACAGCCGCGTACAGACGCACCAACGCTTCAATATCTGGCGCTGGCGGGGTTTCCGCCAAAACAGGCACAGCTCGTCGCGCTAGCTCCACTAAATATTCTGGACTTGCTTGCCAAGGTACAGACAGTACAACAAAGGCATAGTTATGGTTAGCCAGAAAACTGTCTAAAGTCTGATAGGTCGCTACATCCCAGCTCTGCTCGAGCTTGGTGGCCTTCTCTTGATCGCGAACCAGCATTCCCACCACTTGAAACTGTTCGGGAAGCGCTCTTGCGATGCGCAAATAAAATTCCGCGCGCCAGCCACCACCGATAATACCAAAGCGGATTACAGCCATAGGATCTCCTCCTTGTTCTACTTTACAATAAAATCAACCATCGATTGAACTCTAATACGACCTGGAGATGAAGGGGTTAGTGTAGTTGCTCCTTCTGCCCGCGAACGGAATGTTACTATCTTGGGAACGCCAGCAACCAGATCGAAGAAATTATCTGTGAACTGACCTTCAGCCTCGGTGGATAGCCAGACTTGCTTGGCTAATGTATCGGTTGTCAAGGCAAAGGTTGCTCCGTTGCAGCCATTTACCTCTGTCATCGTGATCGTAGGAACACAAAGCTGCATTTCCTTAGCTGGAACAAAATAATACTCAACGCTGCTGATCGTTTCATCTGCCACCATAAATTCTGCTAGCAATACAATGCTTGCCAGATCGTGCCCCTGCTGTAGTTCATCTACTGGAAGGGTTAATACGAGACCTGCCGTATTAGCTGCAATCGCTACCTGTGCGGAATGAGTCCAAAGCTCTCCTCCAGCAAAATCAACCAAACGAAGCTGTAGCATACCAGATAGCGGCGTTAGCAGATCAGATACGATGTGGAAGTTAAGCTTACCCTCTTCTCCCGTAGTAATTAAAAGCAGAACATCCTGATAGCTCCGCTTCGCGTAATATTGCAGTGCCTTCCATTTACCATAGTAATCCATGCTCGACCAAGAGGCTACCGGCCAACAGTCGTTTAGCTGCCAATAAAGCGTACCCATGCAATACGGCTTAGCCCGGCGATGTGCCTCAATGGCTACCTTGATGCCCTCTGCCTGAAGCACTTGACTCATGTAGAGAAAAGAGGGGAAATCCTTCGCTTCATTCATATAACGTTCCATGTATTCCTTGATGACGCGGTTTCCTGTGCCGCTCTTCTGATGAGCCACCATGACAGCAGATTCAAGCTGCATATCCTCTTCTGACGCATAGGTACGAACGGATTCATACTCTGGAAAGGATTGGAAGCCATACTCGCTCATAAACCGACCTATACGGTCGTTATAGTTCTCAAAGGGTTCATTATTATGCCATACTCCCCAATAATGCACATCGCCTGCCGGCTTAATGCTCGTAGCGTGTTGACCTGCTTCATTGCTCAGCTCAACAAGAGGTGAGGAAGGCCAATATTCAGTGCCTGGGGCATATTGTTCGACAGCCTTAGGCAGAATTTGATGAAAGATCGCTTCATAGTCAGCCCAGAGCTTCTCACGGATATCCACAGTGTAATGCTGCTTCCAGCCCCAGCCGGCATGCTCATTGAAATGAGCCCAAGCTGAATCGATCTCATTGTTGCCGCACCACAGGGCGATACAAGGGTGATTGCGCAAACGCCTGACGTTCTGCTCTGCTTCTGCTTCAACATTAAGCCGGAAGGCTTCATCTCCAGGATACATGCTGCAGGCAAACATAAAATCCTGCCAGACAAGTACGCCATATTCATCACATAACTCGTAGAACGCTCGCTGCTCATATATCCCACCGCCCCATACACGGAGCATATTCATATTGGACTCTACGGCAGAGAGAATCTCGTGGCGATATCGTTCCCGAGTAACCTCACTAACGAAGCTATCACTCGGAATGTGATTGGCTCCTTTGGCGAACACCGGAACACCATTTACCTCCATGTAAAAGGAAGTGCCTTGCCCGTCTTTTTCCCTAACCAAACGAATGGATCTGAAGCCCGTACTGATCGATTGCTCCGAAATCGTCTTCCCCTGACGAGTGAGCTCGACCACAAAGGCATACAGCTTAGGTTCTCCCAAGCCATGACACCACCAGAGCTGTGGACTCACGATCCTAGCTGGCAGTTCAACCTGATTGATCCCTTCGATAAGTTCCACCGTAAGCTCCCAAGCCTGTCCTTCTGTCTGCAGCTTAATGACTGCTTCACCCGCCTGGTTGCATTCGACCTCTACCACAGCCGTAAACTCTGCAGTTTCCGAAGTTATCCGCTCTTGGCGGATATAAAGCTCTGTGATGCGGGCGCTAGAAAAGCCTTCAAGCCGTGCTTCTCGCCAAATCCCACTGGTCACAAAGCGTGGACCCCAGTCCCAACCGTAATGATAGGGGGCCTTACGGGCAAAGACACTAAGCTTCTGGTCGCCAAGCCCACCCAGCTCGGATTGGTCATTGGAAGCAGGCAAAGGATAGCCAAGTTGCTTCAGCTTGGGTAGATCCTCTTGGATGGGAGAACGAAAACGAATGCTTACATGATTATTTTTTTCCATGACTAGCGCTTTAACATCCGCTTTCCAGACACGAAACATGTTGTCCGCTGCCAGCACATGATGATCATTAACATAAACATCAGCGTAGGTGTCAAGACCATCAAAGACCAGCTCAAGACTGGTTTGAGCCAACAGATCAGCCGTAAGATCAAAATGAGTCTGATATTCCCAATCCTTTTTATCAATCCACTGGAGATCATGCTCATTCGTCCCGTAGAAGGGGGCAGGAATCTTCCCATTTCGCAGTAAGTCCGTATGTACGCAACCCGGTACTTTAGCGGGCAGCCATTCAGTCTCATCACACGCTTTAAACGTCCAATCCATTAGTATCCAGTTCGTTCCAACCATCCTCTATATCCTCCTGTTATCTAGTCCAAATCACCTGAATTTTTACACATTAACGTTATTTACCGTATCCTTGGTTGCTGCATTGTATTCCCGGATGATCACATCGCCGTGCAGCAACAGCTTCTCATAGCTCCCGCTACGATTAAGTATTCTTCGCAGCAATTGATCCACCGCGCGCATTCCCAATAACCCTTTGTTCACATTGACAGTAGCAAGAATCGGCAATTTATCATTGGTGTTGTCAAAACCTGTTACGGCACAACGCCCAGGAATATCATAGCCATGATCTTTTAAGACGCTGATTGCATACTCAGCAATGGAATCGTTGGCGCAGACGAGCACTTCTGGTAACCCATGTTTTTGTATGGCATCAGGTAAAGTCACTTCGATCGAATCAATCGCATCCGTAATCAAGGATGGAATCTGCTTATGCTCCAAGCCAAATTCGTCAAGAGCGGAACGAAAACCAAACCAACGCTCATAATAGCTTTGCGCATCTTTAATATTGCCGACAAATTGAAAGCTTTTATTGCCTCTACTAATCAGCTTCGTTACGAGTTCCTTCATGCAGGAGACGTTATCAGTAAAAACAGTATCGCAATGAACGACGGGGTCCAGATGATCGACCATGACAACAGGAATATCGAGTCGTTTGATCTCCAGCAGGATCGAGCTTGATATCGTACCTACCGAAACAATGCCGACGATTGCTTTGGGATTTAACAGGGTGAAGATGCGATCTCCAGACGGCTCTGTCAATGTAAGAATATCCAGTCCCTTTTGGTTGAGTCGGGCGGATATCCCATCAAAAACCGGTCCCCAGTACAAAGACTCTCTGTTTTGATAACGGATATTGGGGAAAAGCACAAGAATTGTCCCTGACAAGCTCTGACTCTCGAAGTCGTACAGCTCTGGGGTGGGGGTGTTCGACTGCTC
The DNA here is from genome assembly GCA_023511325.1 of Gorillibacterium sp. Classification (GTDB taxonomy): domain Bacteria; phylum Bacillota; class Bacilli; order Paenibacillales; family NBRC-103111; genus Gorillibacterium. Next base: position 394 of record JAIMBU010000378.1, on the reverse strand, counting down.
CTTGAAATAACCAAGCTGTCCAGCTGCCTTCAAGATCATCTCCTTGGTACGCAAGCTTACACCGGATTTGCCAGCCAATGCTCGTGAGACCGCAAACTTAGAAACACCAACCAAATCAGCAATTTGTTGAATGGTTACTTTGCCCCGCATCGTTATCATCCTACTTAACTTAGAGTTTTTTTTGGAAATTAGTCCTTGCAACAACAGCATTATAATCTATTCATTTTGTTATTTTACAGCATAACGTTAGGCGATCATACTGTGATAATTGCTAAAAAAACTTGGTTTTATGTACAAAAGAAGCCTGCTTTTGCGGAAACAGCAGGCTAACAAGATAAATTGTATAAATAGCTAAAAACAAAATTATTCTATTAAAAGGACCAAACTAGCAAGG
>JAIMBU010000377.1 GCA_023511325.1 Gorillibacterium sp. | reverse complement strand
GAAGCATTCGGAATGACCTTGGGATACTATGAAAAAAACCCGGATTTCACTTTTATGCACGCAGAACTGAAGAAAAACGGTCAAGAAATTTTTGCGGTAATCGAATCAGGAAACGAGGCTTTTGTAGAAGCTATGCTAACCTCAGGATCGGTGCGTCCGACTATGAGTTATGGAATTGATTTGGATAGCGAAGAAGAAGTTCGAAAAGCGTATTCCATGTTAATTGAAGGCGGAAATATATTGAGATCAATAGGTCCACTACCATGGAGTCCTTGTTCCGCTGATGTGATAGACAAATACGGTGTGTATTGGTACATCTACTTAGCCGCATAACGTTAATATCAAGTTTATGTACATAAACATGAACGGAACGGCAGAGATGCCGTTTTTTTGCTTTTATTTACGGGATTGCTCAGCAGATGAGATTAAGGCGTCCGCCGAGTGTAAAAGCATGTTATGTTTTCTCAAACCATGTTCATGGGGAGCCATGACCTTAAGCGTTCGAAGTGATGGATCAAGGACACATGCCAGCCGCGTAAGTAAGCGGTGATTAGTTGTTCGAAAAATTGGATAGAGCTTATTGCTCAAGTGGTTTGCAGCTCTTTGCTGCTACCTGTAATTAAAGGGGAATGGGAAAAACCTGTCGAATATGACTATTCGGGAGGGAAATAAATTGACTTGGGAGAGCATAATGGTAGCAGTTGGAGGCGTCATTGTTACGGCGATAATATCTGCTCATGAAAAAAGAAAAGCAGCACAGGAAGCGGCGGATGAAATTGAAATGGAAAGAAGAGAGAAGCTTCGAGAAGAGGAAGAGAAACATTCATATTGGATTAGGTGATCAACAAAAAGAGCCATCAGCCGCAACGTAAACGCGCATATGGCTCTTAAATATTTAGCTCCATTGATGGTAACGTTGAGTTCAGTGATGCGTTCAATCTTGACCATCGTAGTCAAGTAGCAAAGCGTGCTGGTAGACCGATACAGGCTGATGTGACCAAGCAGTTATAAGCTTTGTAATAGTTAATAAGTGCATATTGTTTTAATACATTATTGAAGGAACTTCATAGCTCCTGCGGAAATAAGAGTGGGGTTTTATGTTCATAGGAAACCAAAAATAATTCAACAAGGTATGGAGAAAACTTTGGCTAAAACCTAACGGTTCTGGTGATACTCCTTCTATAGGAGGTGTCGTTTGTGAATGCATTGGATAAGGAAGATATAGCAATCCCGGTGGAAGATGAGGAATGTAATTTCCGAATGTTGAAGTTAGATGACATCGATTATGTTACTAAAATTACAGACGATCCCTGTTCGACGGTCATTTATCACGTAGATGATGGCAAGCAATATAGTCCGATCCATACCAATAAAGCTGCTCAACAGTTCAACTCGTGGATTCATCAAGAAAAGAGAAGCTAGCCAGGAAACAATTCATAGTTTTGATCACAACCACTCAATTACTGAGTGGCTTTCTTTATTTGAGGTTATAGTTTAATGGCTCAACCTCAAAATCAGCGCTTGACGTTTGCCAGAGACAGGAAGAAAAAAGCCTGCAATTGTACATCTTTTTTTAGCGAGGAAGCCTGATCTTACCCAATTGCTGCAAAAGTGCAGTTATTTCGCCTTCCAAACGTTGTCACGTCTCATCTAAGCTGAAATTGCTGCACTTTTACAGTAATTTTCTATCTCATGGCCAAACAGACTAAAATTCCTGCACTTTTGCAGGTTTTTCTATTCCGCAGCCAAACAGACCGAAATTACTGCACTTTCGCAGGCTTTTACTATTCCCTAGCATTCACAGCCACAATTACCGGTAACAACCCTCTTTTCGTGCTCAAACGAAAGGACCGCTATCCCTTTTTGAATGAATTCTCCCGTGGTAAGTAGCGGTGGATCTCTCCACCAAATCAATTTGTTCTGCGCCGCAAGCTGCGGGAAATTCGACCTGGAAAGATAGAATCATTTCGTTGAGAGATAGAATCTTTTCATTGAAAACACCCGCCAAGCATTGATTATGGTTTTGAGCCCAAATAAATACTTGGTTTTTTAAAATTTACTCATCAATATATGCCATTTACCGAAGCTAAAACCTTACTCGCCACCTCTTGCTTTTCCTATAATGCCGAGTATAATACTGGGTATAAGTATTTGACTCGATTACAAAGGAGTTGCTTTCATGACGGTTTCCACCCATTCTACCGCCTGGGTTAACGATCAACTAGATCTATATAATTATGCCAAGACCATTGGCGACTCTGCATGGCAACAAGCTATTCTTGAGCTCCTTCAGCATAAAGACGAATACATTGATAAAGAGGCCGCACAGATCCTCCTTAATGAACTATGGCATATGTTTGACCTTGTAAATAGCAAGATGCTGCAATTATTTCATCAGATGCACAATACCCTTGAACAAGATCAGCAGGAGGAGCTGCGTGAGAAGGTCTGGCGATTGAAGCTGCAGCGTATAGAGATCACGAGGATGATTCGTTCGATTTGACGAATATAAGCGATGATATGCACACATCAAACGATATAAACGCCAAAAGAGCTTACATACGATGCCTTTTCAGAAAAGCTAGTGCTTATATACGATGCCTTTCAGAAAAGTTAGTAATGAGTGTTAATAAAATTCTGTTCATAGCGTTGGCGACGCATGTAATCAGTCTTGAATGATCTTAGGGATCACTTCGAGACTTCTTTATTTTAGCGCTTTAAACCTTACTGGACGAAACCATCTGAAACTGATGTGCGTTTTCCAGTTAGTCAGAGAATAAAAAGGCTTTTTGACAATTTACTATCAGGTTCCCGGTTACAATCTAACGTTCGTTGATGGAGAGACATAATTGGGTTGTTTGCATCCGTTTTTACCCGTTGGTGTTCAGGCGGCAGTTATTGATTAAGTAAAAAAGCCTGCGCAACTGCCAAAACTTTCGGCAGCATCGCAGGCTTTATTTGGTAATATTCTCAAAATAGGCTCTAATTGTAATCTCTCCACAAGTAAACAGCTTCATTTACAGCTTATTCCTCGATCAGACGAGCTTCCAGTTCTGCCTTCTCTTTCTCAAACCCAGGTTTACCAAGCAAGGCAAACATATTCTTCTTATACGCCTCTACACCGGGTTGGTCGAAAGGATTGACACCAAGCAAATAACCGCTTAGGCCACAAGCCTTCTCGAAGAAGTACACCATATAACCGAAGGTATAGGCTGATGTGTCTGGAATCGTGACGATCAGGTTAGGAACGCCACCATCTGTGTGAGCAAGCATTGTTCCTTGGAACGCCTTCTTGTTAACAAAATCCATCGTTTTACCACTGAGAAAGTTAAGACCATCGAGGTCTTGAGCGTCTTTGCCGATTACGATTTCTTCAGCTACATTCTCCACTTGAATGACGGTTTCGAACAACGTCCGATTGCCCTCTTGAATAAATTGACCCATGGAGTGCAAGTCCGTAGAGAAATCAACGGAGGATGGATAAATACCTTTAAAGTCCTTGCCTTCGCTTTCGCCGAAGAGCTGCTTCCACCATTCCGACACGAAGTGTAAGGAAGGTTCATAATTAACGAGAATTTCTGTGGTCTTGCCTTTGCGATACAAGGCGTTGCGAACAGCTGCATATTGGTAGCTTGGGTTTTCGGCCAGATTCGGACTAGCAAAGTCCATCGTGGCATCCGCTGCCCCCTGCATCATGGCATCAAGATCAATCCCGGCTGCTGCGATGGGCAGAAGACCAACAGGCGTCAGTACGGAATAGCGGCCGCCAACATCATCCGGAATCACGAACGATTCGTAGCCTTCAGCATCAGCCAGCTTCTTCAGTGCGCCCCGTGCTTTGTCAGTCGTTGCATAGATACGCTTGCCCGCGCCTTCCTTGCCATACTTCTTCTCGAGCAGTTCACGGAAAATCCGGAAAGCAATCGCGGGTTCAGTCGTCGTTCCTGATTTGGAGATGACATTAACAGAGAAGTCCCTATCGCCGAGCAGCTTGACGAGATGAGTGGTGTAGGTGGAGCTGATGTTGTTACCCACAAAGAAAACTTGTGGCGTTTTGCGATTTTCTTTGGATTGAAGGTTATAAAAGCTGTTGGTCAACATCTCAATAGCAGCCCGTGCTCCTAGATAAGAGCCACCGATTCCAATAACGATAAGCACCTCAGAATCTGACTGTATGCGCTTAGCCGCTTGTTTCACACGCGAAAACTCTTCCTTATCGTAAGCGAGCGGAAGATTAATCCAGCCTAAATATTCGTTTCCTGCACCCGTACCTTCATGCAGTTGCTCATGGGCTACTTTTACAGCACCCGTTAAATAATCAATTTCATGCTGTCCGATAAAGGATAAAGCTTTAGAATAATCGAAATGAAGTTTATTAACCATAGTCGTTTTCCTCCTAATAAAAACAGATCTTATCTCGTTTTACACATAAAGATAGAATACTTTTTACTGAGCTGAAATGCAAGTGATCGTATTCACACTCGTCTTTACATCTGCCTTCCTATCC
>JAIMBU010000376.1 GCA_023511325.1 Gorillibacterium sp. | reverse complement strand
GTACATGAACCACCGGGGTGTGGAAGAGATTGATTTTTCCATGAGTCGCGGGGAGATTGTGGGCTTTCTGGGTCCAAACGGAGCTGGAAAAACGACAACCATGAGGATGATCACAGGTTACTTGAACCCGAGTAGCGGCTCTATTCTGGTGGATGGACTGTCGATGGCGGATAATGCCAGAAAGGTCCGGCGGAAGATTGGTTATCTGCCGGAGACACCGCCGCTTTACCCAGAAATGAGAGTAAACGATTATCTGAAGTTTATCGCTGATCTGCGGGACATCCCGGTGCGCGAGCAAAAGAAGAGAATTGGCGAGGTTATCGGCATGCTTGGACTAGAAGGTCGCGAGCGGCAGTTAATTAAGGGGTTATCTAAAGGCTACAGGCAACGCCTCGGACTCGCTCAGGCGATTCTGCATCAACCGGATCTGCTCATTCTGGACGAGCCTACTTCGGGGCTTGATCCAAAACAGATCATTGAAATCCGCAAACTGATTCGCGAGCTTGGTGAAAAACACACCGTTCTATTAAGTACGCACATTTTGCCGGAAATCAATACGATCTGCAATCGTGTGCTGATCATTAATCAAGGTCGTATCGTCCTTGATGGACGACCGGAGGAGCTTGCTGGATCAATGGCAGACACATTCGAGGTTAATCTCGAGGTCAAAGGCCCACGAGAAAGAATACTGCACGAGATTGGACGCATTCCAGCTGTGGCAAGAGTTATTGTCATCGGCGACTCCAATCTGCAAGTGAGCACAGCTGAACAGGCTGGACAGCTCACACTTACCGAAGAGTTGGACACAGTCCTCATTGGTGAAGCGGCAAGTCCTGCTGATCCATCCTTAGCAGAGCAGTCCTTGCCCACCGAGGCATCAGCACCGGATGAATTGTCGTTTGAAACATCGGCGCTAGCTTCGGCGGATGAACCAGACAAATCCTCAGTTGAGCCAGTACCCGTGCTGGATTGGGATTATGAGCCTGCTGATTTGCCGGTGGATGCAGTATTTTCTACCGCTGATTTTGAGCCAGCCCCGGTGGGTGCTCCAGATATAGCACTCAACGCACCAACTACTGTCTCTTCACCGATGCTTACCGAAGATGCTTCAACACGAACACCTGACCCGACGGTCACGGTTCTGCTCAAGGTTACGGCCAGCGACCGTACCGATCTGCGTGAGACGTTGTTCTTCCGTATGGCGGAGCTAGGGTTTCCGATTCTAGAAATGCGCCGGATCAGTCTTAGCCTCGAGGACATTTTCCTCAAGCTAACCACTGATGAACCAACAGAGAATGCCACTGCCATTAGCACTGTCTCTGATACTAATGACACGATTGGCCCTTCCAGCGCCAACGCTCGAATAGACACAGCTAAACCTAGTGACGGACCTGAGGGAGCTGATCAAGATGCGTAGAACTTGGGCGATCTGCCGCAAGGAGCTACAAATGTACTTTTTCTCGCCTACTGTATATGTGGCGTTTGCCTTTTACTTTCTCATCAGCGGTTATTTCTTCAGCATGGACTTCCTCGGCAATCAGGTCGTAGACGTCCGTCCGTTGTTCGGAAACTTCATGGTCATCTATCTGTTTATCATTCCACTGCTTACCATGCGGCTCGTATCTGAGGAGCTGCGTCAGGGCACGGATGAACTGTTGCTGACCTCACCAGCCAGCCTGGGCGAGATTATTTTTGGCAAATATTTAGCTGCCATTATTGTTCAGTTCCTTCTGGTCGCGGGAGCGCTTGTTTACCCGCTTATTCTCTCGAGCTTTGGCAAGCTAGACTTGCCGGTGATGTGGCTCTCCTTCCTTAGTCTCTTCCTGCTTGGAGCAGCAATGATGGCGGTTGGTTTATTTGCCTCCACCTTAAGTAACCACCAGATGGTGTGCGGAGTTGCTGCATTTGCCATGCTGTTGATTCTCTGGATGCTGGAGTGGCTGAGTGGCAGTCTGCTTCCTTCCGGCGGCGAATGGCTTCAACTATTCTCGATTGGCTCCCGTACGGTCAACCTGCAGATGGGGCTGCTGAACGGGTCTGACATCATCTTTTATCTCAGCTTTATTCTCGTATTCATCGTGCTCAGCATTCAAACGCTGGAACGCAAACGCTGGAAATAAGGAGGAAACCCTATGAAGAAGTGGATTAGAGGCACTAACGCTATCGTGAGAATCGCGGCTGTCATCGGAATTTTCATTCTACTTACGGTTTTCCTTCATACCGTGAAGGGCTTCCAGTGGGATTTGACGGCCAGCAAAAAATTTACCTTAGCGGACCAAACCATCACCGTCCTGAAGGACCTCGACAAGGATGTTCATGTCATCGCCTTCACCAATTCAAGTATGGAATACTACAATAGGCAGATTAGCGATCTTTTGCAGGAATATGGCAAACGGAATGGCAAGCTTACCTTTAAGGAAGTCGATCCCAAGAAGCAGCCCTCACTCGCTACCCAATACAAGGTAGAGCAATATGGGACGATTGTTTTTGAAAGCGGGGATAAGAGCAAGACCCTCACCTTTGATGATGTGTTCAGCACAGACGCGGATCAGACGACGCTATCCTTTACCGGAGAAGAGAAGTTTACGCAAGCCATCATGGGTCTGACCTCGGATGCAGTCAAAAAGGCTTATTTCCTTACCGGTCATGGAGAGCTGACGACAAGTGATGTTCCCGCGTTTATGGCAGGGCTAACAAGTGAGAACTACACGGTGAGTGACTTAAACCTGACCCGGGATGCCAAAATACCTGAGGACGCTGCGGAGCTATTCGTCTTGTCCCCACAGCAGGACTTGTCAGATGCGGAGGCAAAACTTGTTCAGGACTATGCAAAAGGTGATGGCAAGCTGGTGTTTTCCATTGGACTCGCGGAGAAAATGGACACATGGAAAAACTGGGATGCGACGCTTGCGCTACTAGGTGTGAAGAATACCCATGCCCTTGCCGTATCGAACAAAGAGTCACTCAGTACCGATCCACTAACGATTATTCCGGAATACGGTACCCATGATATTACGACAAAGCTTGCCGATCAGGATCGGCTTACCATTCTACCAGCCGCCCTTGTGCTCCAGAAGGATGAGACTCAAACGGACTACACCTTATCTACCCTACTGGAGACAACCGCAAGTAGCTATGCCAAAACAAATCTCAATGAGTTGCTCAGCAAGGAGGTTACCACGAATGATCTCACCAAAGCAGAGGGTGACCTGGAAGGTCCACTTGATCTTGCCTATGCCATTGCAGATAAAGAGGGCAAGCCTAAGGCGATCGTGATCGGCAACGGTATCTTCTTGCAGGACCAATATTTTGCCGAGCAAGGGAACAAGGATTTTACCTTAAATAGCACAGCATGGCTTCAGGGCGAGCAATCCTCATTGACCATTAGGCCACGTGAGGAAGCACAGATGCAGCAGGTTTTCCTAACAACAGGACAGACCAACTATATCTTCATCGCAACAATCGTGGTCATTCCTGCTCTGTTCCTGATTGTGGGCGGCGTTATTTGGTGGAGGAGGAGAAGAGGATGAAGCGGCTGTTGCCTACTCTTGCTCTGATGCTGATCTGTGTGGTTGGGTTTTGGTACGGGAGTGAGAAAGGACTATTTAATAGTCAAACGAAGGTAGAGAAGCCCACGCTGCTTTTCACCCTTGGCTCGGACCAGATTACGGGCCTTACTCTGAGCACAGGTGCAGAGGATATCGAGCTATCCAAAGACGCTGGGGTATGGGTGATGAAGCGGCCTATGGCTTATCCACTTAACACCTATGGAACCGATGGCTGGCTTAATTCCTTTTGCCAATTGACCTATGTCTCCATCGTCGATGAGAATCCAACCGATGTTGCCCAATATGGGCTCGATAAGCCGTTAGGTCAGTATACCGTCAGTTTGAATGATGGGACCAAGCGCAAACTTTTAGTGGGGAAACCGCTAGTTATTGCCGGTTCTTCTTATGTGCAAATCGAAGGTTCACCGATTGTCTATGAGGTTAATGACACGGATTTGCAAGGGCTTGCGGTTCCTGTGCTCAATTTCGTTGACTCCCAAGCGGTGAGGGTGGAGTATAACGATGTAAAAACGATTGACCTCACATGGAAAGGACAGACGTGGCAGCTTACGAAAAGCGAGCTAGCTAAGATGGCTTACGAAAGTAAATGGACCATGGGTACGAAGGGGCTGACCCCAGAGGAGGGGTCAGGCATTCTTGATAAGCTAACGGGACTTAGTACGGACGTACTGCCGACCTCGGCCAAAGACGGCAAGCTTGCCAACCCTGAGCTGAGCATCGTTGTGACCGAAGAACGGGAGGGTAAGTCCACAACGAGCACCTTTTCTGGCAAAATAAACGGAGAGCTGGTCATGCTGCACAAAGATGGCGACGAATGGACCTATAGCCTCGCTCTCGATAAAGTTCAAGCGCTGTATGATTTGGGTAAGGCCGGTGGTAAAGCAGCGGAGTAGCTAGACAATTGTAGCGCCTTCGTGCTTACTTGCTCGACTCGGATCAACC
>JAIMBU010000375.1 GCA_023511325.1 Gorillibacterium sp. | reverse complement strand
TTTTAAGGGAGAACTGAGACAGGCCGTAAGTAAGCAGCTAACTGCTGACTATGAATTCCTCCAGCAAGAGATAGACCCGGGTGTATTCGGGAGACGTAACAATCCGTTCCAGATCAAGATGAGGATGATCGAAAGTCTCCACAGCCCGCAGCAACAAGTTCCGATGAAAAGCAAATGCTGTTTGTTTATGAAAACCGCAGGTGGTACCTATTGCTATTCTTGTCCTCGTCTTACGGAGCAAGAGCGCAAAGAGCAAAGAGAGAATTATCGGCAATAGAGAATACGCAGGATAAAGCCTGCTGCATGACCTCGTTGGTTGCGGACCGTTTGAGTACTGCATACGCACTTAGTGAAACTCTACATCCTTACCGCGCATATGTTATAATAGACGAGCTGCTATTGCTTGTATGCAGTTCAGCCCATATAACTGAATATAGTCCGCGTCAAAAGCGCGGGAGAGGTTCGCGAACTCCCTCTATATAATAAGCTATTATTGAAACCCTTTTAAAGAAAGAGTTTCGTTTTCGGTAAAGCTTATTATGCCAATCAGTTGGCCCTTACGCACTTGCGTTGGAACCATTCGTCTGATTCGGTAAAAAACTACTGGTCCTTAACGGTTGCACATGAACCCAGGGCTTGTTTTTTTATGGATTCCTGAATCTCTTTACTTTTCCCATTAACGATGGAGAAGGAGAGATTTTTTTATGTTGAAAAATGAAAAGGCGGTCGTCGTGTTTAGCGGTGGTCAGGATAGCACAACCTGTCTGTTCTGGGCAAAGGAGAATTTCGCTCAGGTTGAAGCCATTACTTTTGATTATGGTCAGCGCCATAAGCTGGAAATTGAATGTGCAACAGCAATTGCCCGTGATCTCGGTGTCCACCAGACGATACTTGATATGTCGCTGCTTAACCAGCTTGCACCCAATGCCCTTACGCGTAGTGACATTGAAATTACCCAGCAGGAGGGCGAGCTGCCTAGCACCTTTGTCGATGGACGTAATCTGCTATTTATGAGCTTTGCCGCTATTGCGGCTAAGCAATCAGGAGCGCGCCATCTGGTGACAGGCGTCTGTGAAACCGACTTTAGTGGATATCCCGACTGCCGCGATTCCTTTATGAAATCGCTGAATGTCACGCTAAATTTGGCAATGGATTACCCCTTCGTTATCCATACTCCACTCATGTGGTTGGATAAGGCAGAGACATGGCAGCTTGCTGACCAGCTCGGTGCCTTTGACTATGTACGAGAAAATACACTCACCTGCTACAACGGTATACCTGGCAACGGCTGTGGGGAATGTCCTGCATGTAAACTGCGCCGTGCAGGTCTTGAGAAGTATCTGAAGACTAGAGGAGGAGTATCTACATGACAAAGGATAACTGCCGAACACCCGGTCCCTTTGTTATCCCGGAGCATATCCAACGCTTAGGGGATGATATTTCGCTTGACCAGCTTCGTTACCACCGGCGTAGAGTGCTTGTGTGCAAGGAATTCACCTTTGATGCCGCGCATCATCTACACGCTTACGAGGGCAAGTGCAAGAATATGCATGGGCATACCTACAAAGTGGTGTTTGGGTTAAGTGCCTTTACAGATGAAATTGGCCTCGCGATAGATTTCGGTGAGATCAAGAATATCTGGCGCACCCACATCGAAGGTTGGTTAGATCATCGCTATTTAAATGATGCGCTACCCAAAATGAATACAACGGCAGAGAATATGGTTGTCTGGCTGTATGAGAAGATGGAGGAAGCGCTGCAATCCGAGCCATACCACTTAAAATTCGAAGGCGGGCGTACGGAATTCGTGCGATTGTTTGAGACAGCTACCAGCTATGCGGAAGCAAGACGGGAGTGGATGCAGAATGAATAGTACCGATGAAGCTCAGCAGCAATCCAGAGATCACTCCGCTGAGGTTTTAGCAGAGGATTCTGTTGAGCATTTAGCCAAGCCCTCCAATAAGGGGACGATCCCTGTCCTAGAAATTTTCGGACCCACCATTCAGGGAGAAGGCATGTCGATCGGTCGCAAGACGATGTTCGTTCGTACCGCTGGCTGCGATTACCGCTGTACTTGGTGCGATTCCGCTTTTACCTGGGATGGGAGTGGCAAGGATGAGATCCGTTTGCTACACCCCTCTGACATCTGGGAGGAGCTTTACCGTCTAGGTGGAAGCAGCTTCGACCATGTAACGATATCCGGGGGCAACCCAGCTATGCTGCGGCAGCTTGGTGGACTTGTTCGTCTGCTCCGAGAGAAGAACATCCGCACAGCGGTGGAAACTCAAGGTTCCATCTGGCAGGACTGGATGCTGGAGGTGGATGAGGTGACCGTTTCACCCAAGCCTCCAAGCTCTGGAATGAACACCGACATGACCCTACTGGATGATTGGGTCAAGCAGCTGTCAACGCGAACCGCTGCTGATTGGACCCCTGTATTTAGTCTGAAGGTTATCGTTTTTGATGCGAAGGATCTGGACTATGCCGGACTTATTCATCGCCGTTATCCGCTAGTCCCGATGTTCATACAGACGGGCAATCCGGTTACGTCTGGGGAAGCGGCTCCAGATGTGGCTTCAAGGCTGCTTCTCGCCTATGAACAACTGATCGAGCAGGTGATGGAGCGTGCGGATATGACAAACGTTCGCGTTCTGCCACAGCTGCATACGCTAGTTTGGGGCAACAAACGCGGAGTCTAAGTTTTTTTGGTAATTCCCTATGCTCATCATGAACCTCATAAACCCAAAACGACGAGGAGGTCGCTTCCATGGCAGGTAGACAAGCAGACGAACTGAGCGATATTACCCTGCTGGGTAATCAAGGAACCCGTTATACTTTTGAATACGATCCCGGCATTTTGGAAACCTTCGATAACAAACATCCGTATCGGGACTATTTTGTCAAATTCAATTGTCCTGAATTTACTAGCCTGTGTCCAATCACGGGTCAGCCAGACTATGCTACTTTATATATCAGCTACATCCCCCATCTCAAGATGGTTGAGAGTAAATCACTTAAGCTTTATCTCTTCAGCTTTCGCAACCATGGTGATTTCCATGAGGATTGTATGAATATTATCATGAACGACCTGATCCAACTGATGGAGCCACGTTATATCGAGGTATGGGGCAAGTTTACTCCCCGTGGAGGGATCTCCATCGATCCTTATTGTAACTATGGCAAACCTGATACGTCCTTCGAGGAGATGGCTCGCCAGCGGTTGATGAACCATGATATGTACCCCGAGAAAGTGGATAACCGTTAGCAAGAAGCCGGAGTATCAAGGCCAAGGTCTATACCGCTCTCTTCACGTGGTGTAGATTATTTAGCAAGCGAAATGATGAATAATCTCCCAGCAAGAAAGCAACGCAACGATTGGTTAACAAATCATGGAATGGAAGCTCGTGAGCAGAGAAAGCTGACTCAAGGGCTTTTTTTTGTGACTAATTTAACAAGTAAAAATTCAATTTTTGCGGAATGCTATCTATTCTCACGCCCGAATCCGAAAAATGAGGTAGTATTCCTTCTTTTGATGTGATAAATTACACAGTAAGAAGATTATTGCTTAAATTACTTGTTATACATGTCATCAAACATGACATATCTTTATACATTTAAAAATAGCGCAAAGAAGGGATGAAGGCAGATGCTAACCGAAAATAGCAAGAGCAGTGCAGCGTTAAACATACCTAAGGACTGTACCTTCAAACCGGAGGATTGGGCTATTTTGGCGCAATATTGGTATCCGATTGCTGCAGCAAGCGAGATCAAGGATAAACCTATCGGTGTTAAGCTCTTAGACGTAAAATTGGTGTGTTATCGCAGCAATGACAGAATCGTTGTGGCCAGAGATCTCTGCTTTCATCGTGGGGCGCCCTTAAGCTTAGGCACGGTAGAGAATGGAGAGATCATCTGTCCTTACCATGGTTTTCGTTATAACTGCACAGGGCAATGCACAGCTATTCCCGCACATCCGGACAACAAAATATCACCGAAGCTTAAGCTGATCGTCTATCCAGCGGTGGAGCGTTATGGTCTGGTATGGACGTCGCTTGCTTCTGCGGAGGAGGATATCCCCCCATTTCCAACCTGGGGTGAAGCAGATTATGTGAATATATTGCTGCCCAGCTTCGATATCGCAGGTTCAGCTGGCCGGCAGTTGGAAGGCTTTCTCGATGTATCCCATTTCGCCTTCGTGCATACCGAAACGTTTGGGGATCGTAACAATACGGTTGTTCCTACTTATAAGGTAGAAGCAGAGGGCAAGGGGCTACACATCGAATACTGGAGCACAGTTAGCAATTATGGAAAACAGCAGCTTACTTTAGCACCGGAGGGCTTTAATTGGCTTCGTGAATTCCGGGTCTTTCCCCCTTTTGCCGCATCATTAACGGTTCACTTTCCAGACGAAGGGAAGCTAAATATTCTCAACTGTGCCTCTCCTTTTACCGTAATCTTGTACACTTTTCTCGGTCTCTCGCCTTCCATAACGTAAGAACTTTCGACAAATCCACGTTTT
>JAIMBU010000374.1 GCA_023511325.1 Gorillibacterium sp. | reverse complement strand
GATAAACGGGTTCACCCTTAAAAGAGCGAAGCGCTTATCCTTGTTCCATAACCGTTCGAGGTTGAGGGGGGGACTGTTCGATAAAACCGAAGGCTGATAAGGACAATCCCTGGAAAGCCGCTGGAATGGTCGGCGCGCTCAGTACGGAGGTGGTCGTCTTTGTGTTGGTTGGCTATTTCTGTGGCTCTTATATAAGCCGTCATTCAGGTCACACAGGTTGGGTGATCGGTGGAGTACTCACTGGACTTGTTCTTGGCATTATTGGGGCGGTGCTTATGGTGAAAAGAGTATTGGAGGATACCGATGGATAATTTGGCAACCCTCCTGCGTCGAGTAATTCGTTTTGCCTTATGGTTCATGTTCATCTGCGCAGTCATAGGGATGATCTTTCCTGATTTACGGCCATATGCTTTTGGGCTTATTGTTGGCACAATAGCAAGCGTGATCAGTGCTTGGAACCTAGGTAGTAAAACGGAAAAGTTTACTCAGCAGATTATCGTCAATACGAAGAAACGTATGGGTCTCGGTTTTACAACGAGGATTTTCATTGTCCTGATCGCCACCATAATTGCGTACAGAGCACCCATGGTGGACTTGATAGGAATGGTTATCGGACTTACCTTTGTTCCATTGACGACTATTGTCGTGGGTATTTTTACAAATTCTAAGGAATATTAAGGGCTAGGATCGGGGAAAGGGGTGAATCACTTCAATGCATAAGTTTCCGATATGGAAGGTCGGCATATTTGACTTTGATTTGGCGAGTATTTTAGCCATTCTCGTTACATGTGTGATCGTCTTTGTCATCGCCCGGATTGCCGTTCGTAATCTGTCCATGACCAAGCCTACGAAGATGCAGAATTTTATGGAGTGGGTAGTCGAGTTTGTTCGAGACCTCATTGCGAACACACAAGACTTGAAGAAAGGGAAAGTTTACGTTTCCCTAGCGATGACGATGATCATGTTTATTTTAGTTAGTAACCTGATCGGGTTACCGTTCACGATTATAACGGAACATCATCAACCTCTGTCGCTGTTTGGCCATGAAATCATTTCACAGGCAGATATTAATGAGGGTATTGCAGACGGCTTCGGCGGAGCGGAAGTCTCCTGGTGGAAATCACCAACAGCCGATCTTTCGATAACGGCTGCGCTAGCACTTACCATGTTCATCGTTATCCATTTTGAAGGTCTGAGAAGAAATCGCAAGCATTATCTCAAGCATTATTTTGAACCGTTTTGGCTTTTCCTTCCCGTCAACCTCATCGAAACCTTTTCCAAGCCGTTGACGCTCGCACTTCGGTTATATGCCAATATCTTCGCAGGTGAGGTTTTGATCTCGACCATACTGAAAGCAGGATGGTTTGGGATTCCGCTCATGGCTGTATGGCAAGGCTTCAGTATTTTCGTAGCCGCCATCCAAGCGTTTCTATTTACAGTTCTCACCATGGTGTATATCGCGCAGGCTACCGTACACGAAGAAGACCATGCATAAGCTTTTGTTCTACCTCGCATTCTGGGCTTCGCTCTAACGCCATAGATACGGGATCATGCATAAACAATATTAGTTCGATTACAAGGAGGATTTCAATTATGGGTGCAATGGCATATCTAGCAGCAGCAATTGTAGTAGGCTTGGGCGCAATCGGCGCAGGTATTGGTAATGCTTTGATCGTAAGTAAGACGATCGAGGGGATTTCCCGTCAACCGGAATCACGTAACGTTCTTCAAACCACGATGTTTATTGGTATGGGTATCGTCGAAGTTGTTCCGATTATCGGCGTTGTCCTTGCATTCTTATTTTTCGCAGGGGCTTGATTCGACAAAAATGAAGGTTTGGCGGGGAAGGCCTAAGCCATCCGCGCCTTCGTTTTACCTGAGTGGTGAATTCCTGCCATTTTACCGAAGGAGGGCATGACGTGGATTTTAATTTAACAAGTTTTGCAGTCACCATTATTGCATTTCTCGGCCTCCTATGGATGCTGAATCGCTATGCTTTTGGACCGCTTTTTATCATGATGGAGAAGCGTCGTGAGTACGTTCAGAATGAGATTCAAGCAGCAGAGAAGAGTCGTCTTGATAGTGCACAATACCTTGAAGACCAGAAAATCGCTCTGGATACGGCCCGCAAAGAAGCTTATGGCATTGTGGATCAAGCCAAGCAGACCGGCATCCGTCAAGCCGATGAAATCATCGGAGCCGCACGTACAGAAGCCAACCGTGTCAAAGATGATGCCATTAAAGAAATCGACAATGAAAAGAATAAAGCCTTGGTTGACCTACGTAAGCAGGTCAGTTCCATGTCAGTCATGATCGCATCCAAGATTATCGAGAAGCAGGTTGATGAAACGGCTCAAGAAGGACTTGTTGACAAATACCTCAAAGAGGTAGGCGAACAGTCATGAGCCGGGATGTAGCTGCCGTTAAACGTTATGCCAAGGCCTTGTACGAGGTAGCACGGGAGCAGAATCTTGTTGCGGAAGTGGAGGAGGATCTACGGATCGTCTCCACCACCATTCTGGGAAGTGTCGAGTTGCGCACGCTTCTCGACCACCCGGGCATATCTGCAGAGAAGAAGAAGAGCGTAATAGGCACTCTTTTTGGAGGGAAGGTTCAGGTTGTTGTGTTTAACACCTTGAGTCTTCTGATTGACCGCAGAAGAGAAGCCATTCTGCCAGTTTTGGCAGAAAGCTATACCGATATTTCCAACAGAGAGCAAAGCCGTGCCGATGCCATCGTAACTACCCCTATTCCGCTCACACCTGCTGATATCGAACGGGTTGCAGAACGGTTCGGCATGTTAACGGGCAAGACTATCCGGGTTACAGGGCGCATCGACACGAAGCTTCTTGGAGGTATGCAAGTCAAAATTGGCGATCGGCTTTATGACGGAAGCCTATCCGGCAAGCTAGCCAGACTGCAAAAAACCTTGATGGGCTCTTAAGCATAGTAGATAGGGGTGACATTCCTTTGAGTATCAGACCGGAAGAAATCAGTACGCTGATTAAAAGTCAAATCGAACAATATAGTTCGGATATGCAAGTATATGAAGTAGGGACCGTCATCAACATTGGGGACGGAATCGCCCGCGCTCATGGTCTGGAGAATTGTATGGCCGGCGAGTTGCTGGAATTCTCTAACGGTGTCGTAGGTATGGCTTTAAACCTGGAAGAAAGCAACGTCGGGATCATTATTCTTGGACCTTACACGGAAATTCGTGAAGGAGACCAAGTGAAGAGAACTGGACGGATTATGCAAGTGCCTGTCGGTGATGCGCTGCTTGGCCGTGTGGTTAACCCACTTGGGGAACCTGTTGATGGTAAGGGCGAGATCCTCACTACGGAGTTTCGCAACATTGAATCTCCCGCACCGGGCGTTATGGACCGTAAATCGGTACATGAACCGATGCAAACGGGGATTAAAGCGATCGATGCGATGATCCCAATCGGCCGTGGTCAACGGGAGTTGATCATTGGTGATCGGCAAACAGGGAAGACAGCGATTGCGATCGACACCATCATCAACCAAAAGGGTAACGGCGTAAAATGTATCTATGTTGCGATTGGACAAAAACAGTCCACCGTAGCAAACGTTGTAGAAACCTTGCGTCGTAACGGTGCCTTGGAGTATACCATCATCGTAACAGCAAGTGCTTCTGAGCCGTCTCCATTGCTTTATCTCGCACCTTATGCGGGCTGTTCCATGGGTGAATATTTCATGTATCGGGGCGAGCATGTCCTCGTTATCTATGATGATTTGTCCAAACAAGCCGCTGCTTACCGGGAACTTTCCCTGTTGCTTCGCCGTCCACCAGGTCGGGAAGCTTACCCTGGAGATGTTTTCTACTTGCATTCACGCCTTTTGGAACGAGCAGCTAAGCTGAACGACGAGCTAGGTGGCGGTTCTCTGACGGCTTTGCCGTTTATTGAAACACAGGCGGGCGATATTTCCGCGTATATTCCGACCAACGTTATCTCCATTACGGATGGTCAGATCTTCTTAGAAGCTGATCTCTTCTACTCTGGACAACGGCCTGCGATCAATGTAGGTGTATCCGTATCTCGGGTAGGTAGTTCCGCACAAATTAAAGCGATGAAGAAAGTATCCGGTACGATGAAGCTTGATTTAGCCCAATATCGTGAGCTGCAGGCATTCTCGCAATTCGGTTCCGATTTGGACCGTTCGACTCAAGCTCGTTTGAACCGTGGTGCCAGACTGATGGAAATTCTTAAGCAAGGCGTTAACCAACCGCTTACTGTTGAGAAGCAAGTCGTCAGCCTCTATACCGCTACTAAGGGTTACTTGGATGAAATTCCAGTCGATTCCATCAAACGGTTTGAACAAGAGTTCTTGGATTTTGTCCAAACCAGCCACAGTAAAATTCTTGATTCGATTCGAGATACCAAGGATTTGACGGCTGATAACGAGACAGCTTTGAAAGAAGCGATTGAACAATTCCGCAAAGGTTTTGCGATATTGAAATAAATGCTTACGAAGCAACTTTCTTCTGATCGTCTAATGA
>JAIMBU010000373.1 GCA_023511325.1 Gorillibacterium sp. | reverse complement strand
ATCGTGAGGTTCGGCAGATGCTTAGTATAATTAAATAATTGAGGATTACAAAAAATAAAATGAATACGATGAACGAATCAGCTTGGTCGTTCGTCTAATCAACATGGATCAGGAGAGGGTGATCAGAGTGGACGGGGAACAAAGGCTTACGGAGCGCGCCCGAGGCGGAGATCTGTCTGCTCTGACTGAGCTTTTGAGTGATAATTATCCCTTTATTGTGAAGTATTTAATCAAAATAACGTTGCATCCACAGCTTGCCGAGGATATTGCTCAGGAAACCATGCTCAAGGCATTGGAGAAGATCAAACTTTACGATGGTCGATCCAAATTCTCTACCTGGTTAATCGCAATTGCTACACGGCTTTATATTGACAGTCGTCGAAGAGCGACAAAAGAGCTCAGCATCATGGAGCAGGAAGGTCGAGAGCAGCGAGCAGGAAGAAGCTTGCGCTATCGGTTAGCTGCAACCGGAGGAGAATGGACAGAAGTACTGGATGCACTTAGCCGACTCAGCAGTGAGCTTCGACTTGCCGTTGTCCTCAAGCACTATTATGGCTACAGTCAGAAGGAAATCGCTGATTTAGTGGGCATTCCAGAGGGAACGGTGAAATCGAGAGTTTACAACGGCTTACAGGCACTCAGAAAGGAGTTGACGGACCATGAAGTGGAACTACAACAGGAAGCTACAAAGAGGCAGGGGGAATCCCTCGCGGCTTCTTATCCCCAAGGATGAAGCCGTTATCGCCAATGCCTACGCAAGTATAGATAAGGCAGAGCCTGTCATTCTTCCGGATGAAGAAATCGCTTTGCTAATCAGTCAGGAACTCAAAGTTTTTGATGAAAGCTATGTAATTCCCAAGCCCAACCTGTATCAGTTGGAGGCTGTGCTTGCGGAGCATAAACGCAAGCTCACTCGCAAGTTAAGACGTGAGCTGATGTTTTTTCTTCTGGTCGCTGTGTTCATTCTGAGTTCTTCCGCTGCGCTTTTGGTTCGTCTTCCAAGTGTATTCTTGACGATTCAGGTGATATGCGTTCTGTTTCCCTTGATTTTTCTGTTCTTACCACAGCGTACACGGGATGATCGTAGGTGGAGACCATGAACAAGCATCAAGTCAATCCTCAAGATGTCCCGATGATTTTTTGGGTATTGCTCTTTGCTATCCTTTTTTCTCAAGGAACATGGCTGTTTCTGGATGCCCGAAAAAGAGGAGCTAATCCTTGGGTATGGGGTTTATGGGGATGTATCCAGTGTCCGACACCGCTCGTCGTTTATTGGCTGTTCGTGTGTGGCGGTTTACATGCGATTAAACAATTTTTGAAATGGGGGAAAAGTTAATGGATAAGCTCACTGAGACTCTCGGTTTTGACTGGAAGCTGTTGATTCCGGTGCTCGCTATAGAATTGATTCTTGTCATCGTTGCGCTCACAGATCTAATTCGTATAGATAAGAACCGCGTTAAAGGGGTGAAATGGGTGTGGGCAATCGTGATTATTGGCTTTCAAATGTTCGGACCTATCGCTTATTTCGTAGCGGGCAGGAGGAATGATTGATTTGGGTTTACCGAAAGGGACACCGCTTGCTGATTTACCAAAGGAAAACACGCTTGCTCCTGTGGAAAATATCTATCTTCAAGCGCAGCATCTAACCAAGGTCTTCGGAAGCTTTCGCGCGGTGGATGGCATTGATTTTACCATTGGAAAAGGTCGCTGCGCGGCCCTTCTCGGACCCAATGGAGCCGGCAAGACGACAACGCTAAACATGCTGTGTGGATTGCTAAGCCCAACTTCCGGAACAATCGGTCTTGCGAGCCAGTCAGACCGCGATATTCGCCAGCATATTGGTTATATGCCTCAGCTCCCGGTGTTCTTCAACTGGATGACGGGGCGGGAATTTTTATACTTCGCCGGACGTTTATTCAATCTTGAGAAGAAAGAACTCGTTAGCCGCACGGATGAACTGCTCAAGCTAATGGGAATATACGAGGCACGCAACCGTCGGATCGGTGGGTATTCAGGTGGTATGAAGCAACGGCTGGGGTTTGCCCAGGCGATGATTCATCGGCCAGAGTTGCTTGTGCTGGATGAACCGGTATCAGCGCTCGATCCAACCGGCAGGCGGGAAATTCTCGAACTGCTGCGAGCGATGAAGAAAGAGACAACGATTCTATTCTCCACCCATGTACTTCATGATGCGGAGGATTTATGTGATGACGTTCTCATTATGAAAGCGGGTAAAATTGTCTTGTCGGGACCCTTGGACGAGCTGCGTCGAGCTCATCGAAAGCCACTTATCGTAGTCGAAGCAGAGGTGTCGCTGCAAGAATGGGCGGAAGGCACAAGAACATTACCTTTCGTTACGAGGGTAGACAGTAGTGGACAGACAGCTGCCATTACCGTGAATGACATGACAGCGGCTCGTGAATATCTTCTTGCCGA
Source organism: Gorillibacterium sp. (assembly GCA_023511325.1). Lineage (GTDB taxonomy): Bacteria > Bacillota > Bacilli > Paenibacillales > NBRC-103111 > Gorillibacterium. Next base: position 2,094 of record JAIMBU010000373.1, on the reverse strand, counting down.
TCTGGCCTCGAAGCGGCTACCCATAACTCGCTTCGAAGCAGCCTATACGACGTTAGAGAATCTCTTCCTGGAGGCGATCGAAGCATGAAGGTTTGGGGAGTATTATTTGCCAAGGAATGCCTAGAGCTCAAGCGTAGCTTCAAGTGGCTATGGGTACCTCTTGTTTTCCTCATCGTCGGGATTTCTGAGCCAGTCACCGCTTATTTGATGCCGAATATCCTCAAATCAGCAGGCGGATTACCAGAGGGCACGATCCTGCAGATTCCAGTGCCAACGGCTGGAGAAGCGATGGCAAGTGTGTTATCCAACTACAGTACAATCGGTTTGTTGGTTCTCGTGCTGGCCTTTATGTCCACGGTCTCTGGAGAGAGACAACGCGGCATCACCGGCTTGATCATGACCAAGCCCGTTTCGCGCTTTGCTTATCTTTCTTCCAAATGGGCGGCTGCGCTAATGCTCTCATGGGGTTCCCTCATACTCGGGTATGCAGGTGCTTGGTATTACACGGTGCTTTTACTTGGTAAAGTCGATGCGACAAGCGGACTGGAAGCCCTTCTCGTCTATGGGCTATGGCTTTCACTGGTTATGACAATGACAATACTGATGAGCTCCTGGCTCGCAGGAGGGGCTGCTGCCGCCGCTGTTACACTGCTTGTCACTGCATTATTATCCATTGCCACAAGCTTACTTGGCAGGTGGATGTACTGGAGTCCTGCAAGACTCGCTTCCCATGCGAGTGAACTTCTCTTGAACGCAAAGCCGCTGAGAAGCTTCGGTATTAGCCTAACGGCTGACATTATCGCAATCGGCCTTCTTCTTGTGGCTGCCGTTCTACTATTCACTAAAAGTTCGACCCATACAGAGTAGGAACGACCAGAGAACATGTAAGCACCAGGCATCTTTCAGGCGCTCTCTGGCAACCGACTGGGTGGAGAGCGCCTGAAGGATACCAAAAAAAGCAAACACAAAACGAAGCGAGACCACGGGGTCTCGCTTCGTTTTGTACGAATCCTCTTTTGGCACTTGTAATCTGATTTTTACTGTGATAACACTGATGTATAAGATTTTTTGAATAGATGATTACATAAGTACCAAGAAAGGGTGAAGCATATGACTATGCTGAGTTTTAAAGTATGACATTAAGATTCAGAAGCAAGTATTTGTTAACCCCTCTTTTTCTTTTCCTCACTATTTTGCTAGTAAGCTGTGAACAGGTGAACAAAGCGACGTCGTTAGTTAATGACGTACAGGCCAACGGAATCAATGATCGTGTGAATTCACCTATGCCATCTGATCAAGAAAAGCAAACGGAAGTAATGTTGCCTAAGGAAGAAGAGGATGTACAGGAGAGCATTAATGTGTTTATTAACCAGCCGATTTTGGTGGCAGAGGGACAAGCGAATAATAAACATCCAGGGAAAGAAGTAACGGTCCGCCTGTGGCAAGTGGAAGGTAAGTTAGTCCAAGACCCAGAGCCAGGACCGCAACAGGGAGCTTATCGTTTTGGTCAATTTGATCTAGTGGCGACGAGGAGCGATGGAATAGAGCTTAGTCGCTTTCGGCTAAACCGAACTTTTAGTGACGGAGAACTTGCATTCCAACAAAAGGAGCCTTTTGCGATCTTGTTTGATGATTACAACGAAGACGGCGAACCCGATTTCGCTTTGGGACAGAGAGCGGGCAGCAACGGCAGTGAGTATACGATCATGACGCTTGGGGAGAATGGGTTTAGCATACTGGAATCAAATATTTATTCCGGCGACAACCGCAGCTCCATTCGCTACCGGAAAGTTGGAGCGGGGAAGTTCATAAACATTTACTATGATAACTCCACAGGTTACAACATGGAGGTTGTCCGCGAGTGGATCAATGGAGGCTTCACACGGAGGGAAGCGACCGTGGCTCTAGAAGCGAGATCAGCAGGAATGACTGATGAGGAAGAATCAGTTTATGCCAAGTAACTCCTTTCTCAATAAAATAAAAACGGGAAATAATCATATGCTTTTCCTTAGATATTTCCCAGGTAACCGCGTGAATCGCCTTTTTGTTAAAAAATCGACAGTTTGTTTGGCATAATGTAGCAAGCATTTCGAC
>JAIMBU010000037.1 GCA_023511325.1 Gorillibacterium sp. | reverse complement strand
AATGTATCGTCAGAACGGGTAATATGGACCTCAATCAACGGCTCCTTCTTAAGTAGAGCTTCTACTTTCTTGGATACGGCCAGGTTAAAGGTTTTCTCGGACTTACCTGTTACGGATTTCGCTCCAGGGTCTTGATCACCATGTCCCGCGTCGATGACAACGATTTTCTTCTTCACAGGAACTTTCATCAGGCTGACAATAACATTATGATCTCCTGACTTGCTCTTCAGTTCAAATACAACCGGGCCAACCGTTTCTAGCACAATCCGAATGGTAGAGGTCTCTGGATTGTTCATCGCATAGCGAACTCCAGTAACGAGCGGATTGCTGGAAATAATCGAACCCATCGTATTGGGTTCAGGTGCTGGAACCATCGTTCCAAAAGACGTATTGGGCAAATCAACGACAACGCGATCAGGATTAGTCAAGGTATAAACAGATGGCTTGACTGCACCAGCAACTTCGGCAATAAACTGATCATTAGTTGTCACTAGGGAGGTTAGCTCGTTTGGCAGGATCGGCGGATTCTCAGTACCGTCCCCTTCTTTAACAGGCGGAATGCTATTCATCAGCACGGCATTCAACGTGTCATCCCAAACGACCTTGAAGTTGAATCTCTCCGCTAAGAAACGTACAGGCAGCATCGTGTATCCCGACTTGATGACAGGGGCAACGGGCAACGTTACTTTCTCTCCATTAAGGTAACCAATGGCTGAATTGGCATACAGGACAATCGTTAAGTCGTCTTTGATGACGGTAATCTTGTCCGGTTCTGACTTGTCCCATTGTAGATTAGCACCAAGTGATTCGGTGATGATCCGAAGTGGTACCATCGTCGTATCCTTAACCATGTAAGGCAAAACCGTAGGCTCCAACTTTTCCTCGTTGAGATACAAACGAATGGGAGAGTTTGTCGCGGCATGCGTCATAGTTGGTAAAAAAAGTAATAGGGCGGCTGTGAGCGACAGAAAAGCAACTACAATTTTCTTCATTTTCACCTCGACCGATCTGTGAGTATTGTCTTATGCTGACGAATACCTTAGACGCCTATAGCTGGGAAAAGTTTCTGTGAAATTGAAAAAAAGATTGAATATTCTGTTTCGTCGTCGTTTTTTCTGGGTAATAAAATCGCCTTTCCCCGCCAAAAAAAGCGTTTGTCTTAACCGGAAAATAGGTATTACCAAATCTGTTTTCACATCTCCAAAAGGAAAATCTTTCTTTTGGTCTGCCTGCTTAAAATACTTGGATGGTCACAGTCTCTTGTCGATAGATGTCGGTAAGCTTTCCTGCACGATCGGTCGTGAACAAAACGACTCGCTCGCTCTCCAGTACAAAACGGTATGAAGCTCCATTCCCCGGATCAGTAACGTCTAAGTCTACATCGTAAGCATACTCCGACACGAAGATGAACAACTTTCCGTCGCGGAAGGAAAGCTTACGCCCGTGAATACCTGGGAGGTTCTGTCCCTTGTTCCAGATAAGCTCAGACTCAACACCTGCGCTAATTCTTGCCTGGGTATATAGCTTCTCCACTGCTTCTGTCCGCTCGCTCAGTTCAATCGGTAGCGGACACCACATCAGTCGACCGGCACCGATTCTCCATTCTTTAACAACAGCGGCATCGGCTATGCCCTCGACCGTCCTGTACTCCTTGTTCAACTGTTCAATCCGGTCGCCACCGAAGGAAACCGCTAGATCCTCTCCACTCAGAACAAGCTTTTCTTCCCTTCTGACATTTGCGAGCCTCGTCGGTCCGATCAGCGGATTCATTCGCCCAGTCGGCCGCCAATATTCGTCTAGAGCAAGCGGGCCGGTAACAAGCAACATACCTCCCTGAGCTTGAATGATCGCAAGCAGATTCTCCATAGACGAGCTACTAAAGTTATGTGCTGAGGGCAGGATCACCAGTTTAGCCGGAAAATCTCGCAAGCTCTGCACCTGGTATTCACTGAGCGCGCGAAATGGTACCTTCAGATGGTGAGCCAAAATTCGTGAGCAGGCTGTGGTCGCATCAAAGGCCAGCTTTCGGTTAGAGAAATCGTTAGAGAAAGGGTAAATAACTGCTACCTCTTCCAGTTCTCGCTCTTCAAACAGGTCGCGCGTGCGCTCGATGAAGCGTCCAAAATCGTAAGAAACATCCGCTTCCGGTTTTTCCGTTCCATCCGCACGCACCGCACCGATATGACATTCATTAACGTTGTTAAGAAAGTAGTTGCTATTCCAAACCCACTGAATGGCACCTGCCCCGCCACCGGCAAAGGCATAGGCATACTTTCGCTCGAGAATATTGCGTAGCTCGACCTCGCTACGCTTGGCCCTACCATCCGGTGTCTCGACATACATGATGCCCGTTTCCTGAACAAGATTCGGTTTGTACACATCCTTCGTGAACACGCTATCCCACACTAACTGATCCGTCTTCCACCAGGAATGAACAGAAGTATAGTCAACTGTCTCGGCGTAAAGCAAGGCAGAGGGCCGCTGGCTGGCCAACGCTTCATCCTGACCGACCGTCACCAATTGCTGAGGTTGGATCGCGTGGATGGTTTTGCGCATAGCGCTAATCCATCCATTTAAAGCTGCGACTGTAAACAAGGTGTAATCGAGCCAACGGCCACCCTTTTTGGCAGCAGACATATCCATGGTGTCAAAATTAATCTCCTCCGGCTCCGGCAGCGTCGCGGCTGCAAAATCAGGAAGTTGCTCCGGGGTCATATTCCAGCTTTCCTGAAGGTGGCGGATCGAGCTGTGCCGTCGTTGCAGCCACTGGACATAAGCCCTTCGCTCATCACTATCCTGGCGAGATCGCGGCCCAGAGAAGATTCGTTCAGGATCAAAAAGCGACGGTTCATTGATCAGATCCCAGCTCATATGGGAGGCTACTTTGTAGCGGGTGACGATGGCAGCGATGAAGCGCTTCTGAGCTGCCAGACAACGCGGATCAAGATAAGGATTAACGCCTCCCCACGTCTCTGGCGTGAAGGCAAAAAACGTAAAAACCAGCTCAAGCCTGTGCCTTTTTGCCGTCAAGACAAAGGCATCCAGCGCCCGCAACACTTCCTCGTAGAGATGGCCATCCGCAAACATCATATTGCGCCATCCCGTCCAGATGCCTGTGCGGATCATGTTGATCCCTGCCCGCTTCATCTGTTCCATATCATCATTCCAAATGTCTGCATTTGGCAGCAGCAGGAATTTACGCGCCACATCTGAAGACATATAGGTCATGCCGATAACGGGAAAGGGGCGGTTGTCCTTCCTGAAATAATCACGGCCACAGGAAAGCGGTGTGCCTTCACTCAGCAAGCCTTCATCCCAAATCCAGAAGCCCTGATGTAGCACTCTCGATTCGCCTGTACTCGCCAACATGACACAGTTCAGTTTATAAAAACCTGGCTGAAGCTCAACCGCTATAGCCAAACGCTTGATTTGAAGTTCACCGGTAACATCAATAACGAATACATCGGACCATAGCTTCGCTTCCGGGACCCGCTCCTCACGGATTTCCTGAGCTACATGAACTCCCAGTTCTTCATGCTCTTCACGAGTTTCTTGAGCTTCATGAGCGACAGCTACAATAACTTCATCTTCCGATTCTTCCCGCTCTTCACGAGCTTCACGAGCTTCACGAGCTTCACGAGCTTCACGAGCTTCCTCAGCTGCAACTCCACGCTTTTCCCGGCCTTTCGATCCTTCTGTCGCCGCTGCACACAGATCGATCTGGCATTGCCAGCTTCCTGCTCCCCCGCCTGTCAGAGCCTGAAACTGCAGACTTAGCGAAGGGTGAGTGCCGGGTTCATAACAGGCATAATCAGGCTTCAGCCAGAACTCTGTCACGCCACGAGAGCAGAACGGTGCCCATTCCTGGATTGCTTCCGCTCCATCGTTAGCCCAGAATAAGCTCCCTATCGGCTGCGTAATCATCAGCCAGCGCCCGCCGGCAAAGCAACCCCTTGCATGCTCCAGTAAGACGGCAGGGGCTGCAATGGGCCGTCCGTCCGACTTTGTCCCCTTAATCAGAGGGTATAGGATGGCGTCCATTGCGCCGCCCAAGCTATCCTCCCCCTTGTTTACATGGAGGACAAGCCCATAACAATTACCCGCGTCAAACAGCCGCTCTTGATTCTTCATGACGGGAATGCGCGGATTGTGAGACCAGTGGGCAACAGCAGCTACATCCACTTCAAGCGCTTCCTGGATGTTCAACTGCTGATGGTAGGCCGTCTGCTCCACTTCAATCTTCCATTCTCCGTCCTCGGCATACACCGGATACTTGAAGGGAGCCCCTCCAATACTCAGCAGCGCTGCCCCCTTCCGGGCATGGCAGAGGATTGCAGTCCACGCATCCTTGGGAAAATAAGCTCCATGCAGCAGGATTAGACAATCGAGCGGATGCTCCAGCAGATAATCAGCAAGCTCGGCTGCGCCGATCACGAGGAAGCGATTGTTTAGGGCCGCCAACTGCGCGGAGGATGGCCGGACTCCGGCAAAGGGAAAAGACTCATCGTAGAAGACAACCTTTGCCTCCGTCATAGCTCTACAGGCTCCGCCAAATAGACATCGGAATAGTCACCGCATTCGCCTGTCGGGCTATGAGCCTTCAGGCGGTACCAGGTATGTGCAGCAACTACCCGGCGAGGATCAATCCAGCTGCGGCTATGATCGGCAGGTCGCCGCTCAAACACAATCGTCCACGGGCCTTCTGCACTGATCATGGACTTCTCTACCGTATAGAAAGCGGCTCCAGCCGTACCTCTGAAGGTGATGGCATTCGTAGCTTCCAGAATGGTCGGAGCATCTGGCACACGATGAAGGGGTACCTGACGTCCGCTGATTGAATACGCATGCGTTCGCAACTGATCTATCCGTGTCGCCATCGCTTCTCCCATCCCATTTCCCGGATAATAGAGGGAGAACCCATCATAATGCTCAACCAGTCCACCTTGGTCATGCTGACCAAACAGAGACCAGAAGAAAGTACCGGCTATGGCCTCCTCCTTTTCGATAGTTTGGAGAAAATCAGGCATGTCCACATGCAGCCAATCGTACTCTCCGGCAATGTAGACCTTATCCGCAGCCTGAACCAGAAGAGCATCCTGCACAAGCTTTTCCACATCGGTTGGATAGTAATGAACGTCGAGAATATCAAGCTGAGCGACATCAAGCTTGTCAGCGTCCAGTTGATATTGCTTCCCGTGGGCAATCAAATGGTTAGCATCAACACTCTTGATATAGGCAGCAATATCGGCAACCCATGCCGTTGGCGCGTCATTTAATTCATTGCCCAGCTCCCAGGCAAGAATCGTCGGGTCGTCCTTATAAGCCACCCCCGTATACGTATTGACCCGGCTGAGGATAACGTGGATGAATGCCTTGAAATCAGCGATAACATCTGGGTGGGTGTAAAATTCATTCTTGTCGCTTAATCCCCGCCACTTGGTAAAGGTCTCCCTTCCTCCATGATAGTAGCTCCAGTTATCAACAAAGGGGATAAGCAATCTCAGCATCTTTTTCCGAGCGTAGGCTAGGGCATAATCCACACGAAGTAAGGCCTCTTCATTATATATCCCTAACAGTGGCTCAATGGCTTTCGCACAGCCATGAGAAGATGCGAGCGTATGCGCACGAACAGCCGTTGCTCCCATTTCTGCCGCTGTGTCCAAAATGTTCTTTACCCGGAATTCGCTTGGCCAATCGACGCCATCCACATTCTCATCCAAGCCCAACCAATAGATATTCGGTCCGGCAAAGCGGAACGATTCTCCATCTAACATCAATTTACTTCCTGATCGAGTAACGAATGATTTCATCTCTCTGTATCCTCCATTTGTAACGGTTGTCAGCAGGAATCCCATTATTGCTGTTTTCAAGATAAAGAGGTAAGGAGAGGATCTCCTTACCCCACAAAAGCTACCTATGATTGCTGTTTATTTATCCATGCTATTAAGTTCATCCAGAACCTTTTGCACTTTGGGCTCCATCGATTTTAACCAAGCATTCCAGTCCTTCTCCACATCTTTGGAGGAGACAACGATCTTCTTGAGTGCTGCTTCTTTATCGGATGCGAAGTTGCCATATTTATCTTTGTTCGGTGCACTGAAGTAGGAATAATCATAGTCCAGCTTAACCAGATTGGTATTAGTGTCGGTCTGGCTTTTCAACATATTGAAAACTTCATTTTTTGTGCTGTCAGCTACGTCAGGATTTACGGCTTGGAAATCTCCGTTAAGTGCAGCCAATGTGCGGAGTTGAATCCCGTTGTAGGTAGGTGCCTTAGCCTTGCCATTCTCATCTTTAGTCCATTTGACTTCAACTTTTCCACTTGCATCATCCCAATCCTTACCCTTCATGCCATAGAAGAAAAAGTTCTTCCCTTCATCGGTGACGGACCAATCCATGATGTCTAGCAAGCGAGCCATCTTCTCATCGTCCACTTTGGTGCTGAAGATGGTAGCTGACCAGTAGTTATCCCATTCTTGATTGAACATTTTGCCGTCGTTGCCTTTAATGGTCATGATCTTAAAGGCTTCATCCGGGTTTAAGGTTGGATTTGCTGTAACAAAGTCCTTCTTCAAATTATTGTAAGCCGCAATACCGAGGTTATCCTCGTATACACCCATCAGTCCAGAAACGAATAAGCTACGTGAATCATTATCCTTAGCTGTAAAGAAGTCCTTCCAGTACACGCCCTCTTGATACATCTTGTTGAGGAACTTGACGCCTTCAAGCTTCTCTGGAAGCGTTTGTGTCCAGATGTACTTTCCGTCCACTTTCATGTAATCCGGCGTATTGGAGAATGCATTAGCCAGATAGCCAAAGCCCCAGCCCACATCGCCATAGCCAACCGTTTTACCGGCTCCATTGCCACCCGGATCTTGCTCCTTCATCGCTTTGGCCAGCTGGTAGACATCTTCAGCCGTGAATTCGGCTTTATCCAAGCCAAGTTTCTTCGCCCAGTCCTGACGATAGACAACCACTTGTGTGCTGTTGAGATTGTACGGGTTTTCGCCACGTGGTTTGGGCCACGCATACAATTTACCGTCAATTTTCCAAGGCTCAACCACGGGCATCGTATCCCGCAGTTTAGCTAGGTTTGGATACTTGTCGTCCAACACCGGAATATCACGGATAACGCCTTCCGTAACAAACTTCTTGTATTGTCCCAAGTTCTCCGGCTTCATATCATAGACAAGCACATCCGGCATATCACCCGATGCCGTCAGCAGGTTGACTTGCTCTGCCCATGAATCCCAACTGACCTGTGTCAGTTTGAGCTCAACATTAAATTTTTCCTCGACGAATTTGGACATCTCATCATCCAAATCAGTCACGTCAAACATCCCGAGATTTAGTGTAAGCTTCTTGTCATACGTTTTGGTGCCAGTCGTCGCTGCACCCGCTGTTGCTGCAGTAGTACTCTCCGCCGTTGCCGTACTTTCCTCGTTCCCACCCTTACTGCATCCGGTCAGCATGCTACCGACCAAGAAGACTGCGGCCAGCATCGTCACAAGCCCATTTCTTTGTTTCATCAATCGTTCACCCCTCTAATTTAATCAACCAGTACGCCTTTGAATTTGGTGAGCAGCCCTTCAACCATTGAAGTATGGCTGAGGTTGTTGAAATTACGGACTCACTCACCTTTCTTATATGTCACCTGCGTTGGTTACCCTTTAAGTGCGCCAAGCATGATACCCTTCATGAAATACTTTTGCACGAAGGGATAGACACACATGACGGGGAACATCGTGATCAGAATACTTGCCATTTTCACACCATCATCGAACGCCTCCTTCTGCATGGCAGGGGGAACACCTGTCGAGCTCTTGACCTGTGTATTGCTGATAATGTTACGCAGTACCGTCTGCACCGGGAGCTTCGCTCCGTCTTTGATAAATAAAACCGCATTGAACCAGTCGTTCCATTTGTCTACGGAATAGAAAAGTCCGACGGTAACAATGACCGGGAGCGAAATGGGTAGAATGATTTTCCAAAGAATCGTCGGATCACTTGCCCCATCAATCTTCGCAGACTCCTCTAGTTCTTCTGGTAAGCTCATAAAATAGTTCCGAACAATGAGCATATAAAACGTGTTGACCCCAGCCGGAATGATCAGCGATGAAATGCTGTTAACCATACCCAAGTTCTTGATCAGTAGATAAAAGGGGATCAAGCCACCGCCGAAAAACATCGTCAGAATGATCATATTAAGAAAAAGCGCTTTGCCCGGGAAGCTCTTTTTAGATAACGGATAGGCTATCGTTACGGTCAAAAACATGCTGTAAAGGAGACCCAATACAACGGTGATCACGGAGATCTTCAAGCCATTCCAGATGGCATTGGATTGAAAAACGAATTGATAATTGATTGTGGTGAAGTGCTTGGGAAACAGTAAGAATGGTGTCCGTGTATATTCCGCCTGATTGACAACAGATACCAGAATTGAATTATAGAATGGATAGATAATAATCAGCGCCCACACACCGAGAATGACGAGTACAAGCCAGTCAAACGCCTGGAGCTTCTTTCTTTTATGCTTCACTTTGGATTTCATCCATGTCCCGCCTCTCTAGAATATCCCGCGTGATCCCATCAGCTTGGCCATGCGGTCTGCAATAACCAAGAGCAGGAAGTTGATGCATGCCTTGAACAAACCGACAGCAACGCTGACGCCAAACTCCGGAGGCGCTTGGAAGGTAATACGGTACAAATAAGTGTCAATAATATCGCCAACGTTGTAGACCATCGGATTATATAAATTGAATACTTGGTCAAAGCCCGCGTTCATGACATTACCCACACTCAGTAGCAGCAGTAAGACGGCGGTCGGACGGATGTTAGGCAACGTGATACTCAGAATCTTCTGAATCCGGCTAGCCCCGTCGATCTCGGCCGATTCGTACAAGGAGGGATCGATGCTTGCAATCGCTGCCAGATAGATAATGCAGGACCAGCCTGCTGACTTCCAAATATCAGAGACGTACAAAAGAGGCCGGAACAACGCTGAATCAGCAAGGAAAGCTTGCTTCTCAAACCCGAGAACATGGATCAGATTGTTGATCATTCCTGTGTCCGAAGCCAAATTGACCACAAAGCCGGAGACGATAATCCACGAGAGGAAATTAGGAAAGGTGTAAATCGTCTGTAGATTCTTCTTCAGCTTTCCATCCCACAGTTCATTAATTAACAGCGCGAGAATAATTGGAGCCGGAAAACCAAAGAGAATTTTCCCAAAGCTGATAATCAGCGTGTTCTTAACGGCCACCCAAAAGTCAGCCTCGACAAAAAGGTAGCTAAAGTTATCAAATCCCGACCAAGGACTGCCGACGATTCCTTTGTTGAACATGAAGGTCTTAAAAGCCAAGGTAATCCCATACATAGGTACATAATTAAAAATAATGTAAAAGGCCAAACCAGGAAAAAGTAAAAAATACAAATACTTGTTCTTCTTAATCTCTTTGATTAAATGATTCCACTTCGGCTTCACCGTCTGTACCGGTACTGCCACTCTAACCGGGCCCATCTTATCCCCCCATCCAAAATGCTTCTATATGTAAGTGCTTTCACCATGGGTTTATTATAATTCCTCCTTCAATTAATTTCAATATATTTATTTTTTATTATACTTATACTCAACTTTATCGTTGAGTCTTACGAAATGCAAATGCTTACATGACATAAATGCCAAAAAAATATTAATTATATTTTTAAAATGAAATATAAAAATTATTAAATGAAGTAGGAAGTAATTCCTCATAAAAAATATAAATCTCACCATTATCGTTTTTAATTACTCTCGGTCTGCTCTTTGAATTTGCTGTTGATAGAAGAATTTGTCTTGCAGACCAGGTATTTCCTAAATCAGTTGATGTTCTGAAATATAAATCGGTTTTATTACCATTTGAATCAACGAAAACGACCATTTCTTGATTAGCAGAAGGAGAAAAAACAAATCCCCAAGTTCCTGTTGAATCAATGATTTGATTAGGTGTCCAGCTATTATTTGCAAATCTTGATATATATATTCCTTTCGGATTTGGTTGATTGGCAGAATGGAAATTATAGCAAAATACAACTGTTCCATTACTTAATTTTCCCAAACTCGAATTGAGAGCTCTTGTATTATTAAGGCCGGAAGAAAAGTTAAGAATAACTGGACTGGACCAGTTTATTCCATTATTGGTAGAAATAGAGTAAAAATGATGATCTAGACCTTGTTTTAACTTAAATTCTAGAATGATATTTGAATTGTTATCGGTTATTGAATTTAATTCAAACACTGTGTCTGGTAAAAAAGTATATCCACTTAAAATTTGTTGTTTATGGATCCAGGTATCCCCATTATCAGTGCTCCTGCTCATAAATAATTTTTTACTATAATCATTGAACCAGAATAAAAGAATATGATTATTTGATGTCCTTACAATTGAGCTAATAAAATTTTCTTGTG
>JAIMBU010000372.1 GCA_023511325.1 Gorillibacterium sp. | reverse complement strand
CAACTATACAGATAATAAACGACCTCTACCAGATGATGTTGCGTTTGATAAGGGGGGCTGTCCAATTCCTCCAGAACGGATTCCAATCGCTCGACAACCTCCTCCCAGCGCCCGGTATCCATCAATTGACGGATGGAGGGAGATTCATAAAACCGTTTTAACGGTTTTACTTGCATGGGATCCGCTATTTCATTCATGAGTAGCACACTATCTCTGCGCGTACCGATAAACTGCCAAAATTCGTTTAGGGCCTGCAAATAGGGACGATTGAGATCTTGTCCCAAGGGAAAGGGACAGGATAGTACAACGGATATGGATTTCTTCAGATACTTTTTTACCGCCTCCTGCAGCTTTTTGGTCCGTATTTCCACGCCCGCTATGCCATCAAGGAGTTTGGAAGGCAGGACCACCACTAATAGGCGATGGGAATCCACGCACCACCAAAGGGAGGGATTTCCTCCTACCTGCTCAAAGAGGATCTCCTCAGCCATGTTTAGAACAGCGTACCGGTACAACTCCAGATCTTCGGGTTTATCATCATCACGATCCGTTTCAACGCGGATTAGCGCAAGGATGCAGTCATCGTCGATAAGGAAGGGGAGATGGAGCATGAGTAGCTGCTGCGTGATTTCTATTGGTGAACAACGTTTACCGAGTACAAGCTCGAGCAGCAGATGCTGGCGTGTGCGCGAATCGCCCAGACGCAGGACGTTCTTGGCCTTCGATAGGACCATCTTTTCCTGCCTCTCATTGTGGATTTGCAGTACAACCTTACCAAGACAGGTCTCTACCTCATCAGCGGTGACGGGCTTCAGCAAATAATCGGCAGCACCCTGCTGAAGCGCTGACTTAGCGTACTCGAATTCCGCGTAACCGGACAGTAAAATGACTTTGATCTCAGGTTTTTGCAGATGCAAGCCAGCCAGCAGTTCCAGGCCACTTTTTTCTGGCATCCGGATATCCGTGATCAGGATCGAGATGGTCTCTTTCTCCGTTAGATCCAGCGCCTCGTCGGCAGAATTAGCCCGGAACACCCGGTTGATCCCGTAATCAGGCCAATTTATCGAATCCTCCAAATAATCCAGTACAAATTCTTCATCATCTACCAGAAGGATATTCATCATTCCACTCCTCTTCTTTGCTGGTCCATACCATTGTCACCTGAAGCCCCCCCCATTCACTGGAAGAGAAGGACAAACCTGCATCCGATCCGAAGCGATTGATCAGGCGTTGGTTGATATTCCATAGCCCACAGCCAATTTCATCAGTTGATTGCGACTCGAGTATTTGCCCTGCCAGTGTTCTTCTGGCTTCTTCTGTCATGCCCTTTCCATCATCTTCAATGATCAGCGTGTGGCGATTATTGAATGTACTGCCCACAATTCGTATCCGACCGGAATCCCGTTTTTGATCCAGTCCGTGGATGAAGGCATTCTCTACAATAGGCTGAAGCAGCAGGGTTGGAACCTGCAAATCAAACATGGAATCTGGAACTGCGATTTCATAATGAAGGTGCTTGTTGCGCAGGGCTTGGACCTCCAGATAGCTTTCAATCAGATGAATTTCATCAACAAGCAGGGAGTTCTTGTTAGCTCCCACCTTGCGCGTGATGTAGCGATAATATTGTGCCAGGTTTTTCGCCATAGAGACGACAGCTTCCGGAGATTTGTGCGCCATACTAACGATATAAAACAGACAATTGTAGAGAAAGTGCGGGTTGATCTGGGACTGCAAGTGCTTGTATTCGGCTTCCTGGGTCCGCACCTTTTCTTCGTAAACATTCTCGATCAATGTTTGAATGCGTAATTCCATATCGTTGAACTTCTCGAATAAGTAGTCAAATTCGTTGTTTCCTTGGACAACAGCCCGGCTTTGGTAATTGCCGGAGCCCAATTGATCAATCTTGCGCACGAGGTAACCAAGCGGAATGCGAAAGTTCCGGTACAAAAGAACAGACAGGGCGATCCCGGCTACAAAGAGAAACAGCAGGCTGCCGTTCACAAGTAGATTGACTTCTTTTAGCGGATTCAGAAAACGGTTTAATTTAATATAGCTGACAAGGGTTCCGCCAAGAGAAGGGCTACTGACCATTTGCACCAGATATTTGACTTTATCCAAACTGACGGTAAAGAGCTCGGGATGAGTAGTGCTTGCTTCGGTTAATAGCTTCTTATGCTCAATCAACGAGATTAAACGACTATCGACGGTGTGATCGGCGAGTGGGACGGCTCCCTGAAAATAGAAAAATGATTTTCCGTTCCCAGAAGAATCGAGTCCTTGCAGCACCGACAACAGATATTTACTGGCAATGGTCGTCTCGACAACGGCGACAGCATGCTGCAAGTTGGGTGATGTTATGGCAGGATTGGAAAGCAGAAAATGAAAGGTTAGCTCTCCATCCTGATCCTGCATAAACCAGCGGTTTCTCGGCATCGTCTCTAGCTGGGAAACCGTAAGCTTCTTCTGACTGTTTGAGGAAAGGGTCTCGTTCAAAGAAGGCCAGTATACGGAGAGATCATGGGCAAGGGGATCCGCCTGGCTATACAGAACGAGGTTCTCCTCTACATTCCTGCGTAACAGCAGGTGGTTGATATATTCGGAAAATTCCGATGAGCTCCCATATGCCTTGACAGTAGAATCATTGATGAACAGCGTCGCCTGGGTTTCCAATTGACGCAAGGACAGCTCCAATTGCAGCATGGAAAACTCTAATTGTTTAGACGCGGAATGCTCCAATGTTTCCTGAACCACGTTTTCACTTACCCGGTTTGCATACGAGAATAGTAGCGTTGCCGGAGCAAGCAGCAGAACAAGCATAATGAGTAGATTGCGGAATGTCTTGTATTTGATCACGATTAGCACCATCCGGACTCGAATGAGAAATAGGTTATGGTAGGGGTTATAGATGTTAAGACCTGAGCATAGGTGGCAGGATCGACCATTGGTATAATAGTAACAGAAGCTTATAAAAGCGCAATCTGAAAATTAGGACAGGAGGAAAGGCATCAATGAACAACGTGGTACATCCCGCAGTAAGCGTTCCTAAAGAAAAAAGAACTTCAGAACGGATGAAAGGGTTAAAGAAAACTTGGCCTTTGCACATATTAATTCTTCCAGCGATGATTATTGCTCTTATCTTCAGCTATATTCCCATGCTTGGAACCGTCATGGCATTTCAGGACTATAAGCCCTGGCTTGGGTTCTTTAAATCTGAATGGGTTGGCTTGAAGCATTTCCAAGCCTTATTTATGTTTGAAGATTCGGTGCAGGTGATTTGGAATACCTTGATCATCGCGGCTCTGAAAATCGTCTGTGGACTGGCGGTGCCTATTGTCTTCGCTCTGCTGTTGAATGAAGTCCGCCGAGACAAAATCAAACGGAGCATTCAAACGCTTGTCTACCTTCCTCACTTTCTCTCCTGGGTTATTCTTGGAGGCATTCTGATCGACCTGTTGTCCGTCAAGGGCGGACTTGTCAACCGAGCATTGTCAGGGGCTTTCGGTACATCGCCTATTTTTTTCCTCGGAGACGGCAACTGGTTCCGGTTTGTTGTTGTCGTGAGTGACATTTGGAAGGAATTTGGTTTTAGTATGATCGTGTATTTGGCAGCCATTGCTGGTGTAAACCCATCGCTTTATGAAGCCGCTGAAGTAGACGGGGCTACACGCTTTCAACAAACATTTCACGTGACACTACCCACGATACTGCCCATCATCATTGTTGTGGCTACCCTGCAGTTAGGGAATATCCTGAATGCTGGCTTCGACCAGATTTTCAATCTTTACAATCCGCTCGTTTACCACAAAGGAGATATTATCGATACCTTTGTTTATCGCTCCGCCATGTTGAAGGGAGACTTCAGCTTTGCAACGGCAGTTGGACTGTTCAAATCGGGCATCAGTTTCGCTCTCATTGTCACCTCCTATCGGCTAGCATACAAGTTTGCCAACTACCGAATTTTCTGAGTACATCATTCTGGATACGGGGGAACACAAGGCATGTATCATAAGTCCAATGGCTATCGAATCTTCAATATAGGTAACCTGCTCTTTTTAATTATCACATCTCTAATCTGCATCCTGCCGCTGGTTCACGTTCTGGCGGTTTCCTTTAGCGGCAAATCGGCAGCCACGGCCAATCTAGTCAATTTATGGCCGGTCGATTTCACTCTGGAGGCATACGAAAAGACAATTAACAACCCTGCATTTATCCGCTCTTTATTGTACTCGGTTTTCCGAACGGTACTGGGTACGGGGATTGGTATGGGCCTCATCATCCTGACGGGATATGCCTTGTCCAAAAACTACCGGGAATTCAAAAGCCGCAACACGTATATGTGGTTTTTCGTCTTCACGATGCTGTTCTCGGGAGGCATGGTTCCGTCCTACATTCTTATCTCAAAGCTTGGTATGATTAATTCGATCTGGGCACTCGTCTTGCCTGGCGCGCTTAGCGTCTACAACATGATCTTGCTGATGAATTTTTTTCGAGCAATCCCGAAGGAACTGGAGGAAGCGGCATTGATTGACGG
>JAIMBU010000371.1 GCA_023511325.1 Gorillibacterium sp. | reverse complement strand
AACGGACCCAATATGAGGAGGCAGAAATAATGAGTGATTTGTTGCGTAAAGCGATATCTCTTGGAGTAGGTTTAGCCGTAGCTAGCAAGGAAAAAATCGAGCAGCTTGCCGATGAAATGGTTGTAAAAGGAGAACTCGGTAAGAATGATTCCAAGGAATTTGTTAAACAGATGATTGCCAAAGGGGAGGAGCAACGTGGGCAGATGAAAACCATGGTGCAAGATCAGGTGCGCCGTGTACTGGAGGAGCTCGACGTTGCAACTAAGCGGGATGTCCAGAAGCTCGAAGAACGGCTTGAAGCGCGAATCGAAGCGCGATTCGCCGCAGCAAGCGTCAAAGATTCCGGAGGGGAAGCCGCCTCAGCTTCAAGCCGTTCAGAAGCAGCGGATGCTGAAGGGGCAACAGAACAACCTGGTGCTGGCGCTGTGACGGACACAACGGGCTAACCAACCCTGTAGCATGGCGATCAAACTTCGTCATACGAAGCGGTATAAGGAGATAGCTTCAGCCCTTGTCCGTCACGGCTTCGGTTATGTGGCAGAGGAGATGGGTTTGTTCCATCTCTTTTCCTTGCCTCGTAAGTGGATGAAGGGTGGGGAAAATAAGCTTGTGCTCACTTGGGCCGAGCGAATTCGACTTGTACTGGAGGAGCTTGGCCCAACCTTCGTCAAACTGGGTCAAATGTCTAGTACACGAAAGGATATACTGCCTGCGGATGTAATTGTGGAAATGAAGAAGCTGCAGGACCAGGTCCCCCCTTTCTCAATGAGAGAAGTGAGGCAGATCATTGAGCGAGAACTAAGCGACTCGCTTGAGACCATATTTGCCAGCTTTAATGAAACACCAATGGCTGCAGCATCTATCGGGCAGGTTCATTATGCTCGACTGCACAGTGGAGAGGCTGTAGCGGTTAAGGTACAGCGTCCGATGATTGAGGCAATCATTAAGTACGATCTGGAAATATTGCGCGAGCTAGTGCCACTCGCTGAGCGTAGGCTGGATTGGGTAAGCCAATACCAGCTTGGCGATGTACTTGAGGAATTATCGAAATCGATGATGGACGAGCTTAATTACACCCACGAAGGGCGTAATGCAGACAAGATTGCCCGCCAGTTTAAGGATGATCCTCATATCCATATCCCCCATGTTTATTGGAACCTCACGACCTCTAAGGTGCTTACCATGGAATGGTTGGATGGTGTTAAGTTGGGTGCGTTGCAAGAGAGCAAGGAGCTATTGACCCGCAAGAAAGAAGTAGCCGAGCGTCTTGTGAATGCTATGCTGCATCAGATTCTGATCGAGGGAGTGTTTCATGCCGATCCTCATCCGGGCAACCTACTTGTTCTTCCAGGTGCAAGGTTAGCTTTCATTGATTTCGGTATGGTTGGTCACCTGAGTGAGAAAATGCGCTATCAGCTGACCTCGCTGCTTATTGCGATGATGCGTCATCATACTGAAGGTGTTGCCCGTGCGGTCGTTCGTATGGGTATGGTAGGGGATGATGTCGATATGGACGCCCTAGAGAAGGACTTGGATCGGCTGCGGGAGCGCTACTATGATCTGCCACTCGCTCAGGTCAGTCTAGCTGAAGCCGTGAATGACTTGTTCTCTATAGCGGGGAAACATCACATTCGCATTCCAACTGACTTGACCCTGCTTGGAAAAGCCCTACTCACCCTGGAAGGAGTGACGGAAAGCTTAGACCCGGAGGTCAGTATCGTTGACCTGGCCGAACCCTTTGGTCGCCGTTTGCTACGGGAAAGGTTCCGTCCGAATCAGGTGCGAAAGCGGCTCTGGAAAGATACAACGGAGACTGTGAGTACCTTAGCTCAGTTGCCACGCCAATTAAGCCAGGTCTCTAAGCTGATCTGCTCTGGAAAGCTGCGCATGGAGGTTGGTCTTACTGATCTGGAACCACTTCTGCGTAAGCTGGATCAGGTTAGCAATCGTATCTCCTTTAGCATTGTGTTACTTTCCTTCAGCATCGTCATGGTTGGATTGATGTTTGCTGCCTCCACAGGGAATGAACCAGCCTTTTTGGTTCATCTGCCGGTCATGGAGATCGGCTCAGTAATCGCTGGGATGATGATGTTATGGCTTTTGTATGCGATCTTCAAATCGGGACGATTCTAACACCAATTTGAGAAGCGGCTCCGATCAGCGTGATGAGGAGTTAGTTTTTATAAGCGAGCTTGTGGACCATGTTCCGCAGGCTCGTTTTTGCTATGCCTGTGATCTTTGGTATATCTCTGTACAGGAGGAATAGATAGAGTAGACTATGCTAGATGGCAAATACATAACCATTTAAATAAGAATTGGAACGCTTGGGCTCAATATTCCCTAACCGTCGAATTCTCCTTCCTGTTCAGAGGGAATATCTGGGGAATCATTGATGTAATGCGGACTTATCTGAAATATGCACAAAAGGAGCCTGCACATGATCACGAGCTTACTCAGGGTAGCGTTAACCCGCTCATTCCAACCTTTAAGCTTGACCAACGAAACCATCCCCGACAACGGGGTGGCAGATATGGATTCATTTGGTCTGTATATACATGTTCCGTTCTGTCGGGAGCTTTGTTCATTCTGCCCTTATCAGAAAACGACGTACAATGAGTTGCTAGCCAACCGTTATTTAACGGCGCTGCTTCAGGAAATTAGTGCAGCAGGCAAGCTTCACGGTCGCAAGAAAAAAGTAACCAGTGTTTATTTTGGCGGCGGCACACCGGCACTTCTACTCAAAGGACTAGCGTCTATTATAGAAACACTTCATGCAGAATTTCTCCTGGAAGGTCCAATTGGCATGGAGTTACATCCTTTAGACGTGCAAGAATCAGTTTTAGATGAGTTGCGCCGAATCGGGTTTACGATGATCAGCTTGGGCATACAGTCCTTTCAGCAGGAATGCTTGGACATGCTTGGTAGAGATTATCCAGCAGATGGAGCACTCCTCATCAGACGATTGAAGGCGGCGGGTTTTGAGACGATCGATGTCGATCTGATGTTTGGTCTGCCTGGTCAGACGGAAGCAGCGCTTAGGAACGACTTCCTTACAGCATTCAGTGCAGGGGCCACGCAGGTGTCGACTTATCCCTTTATCGATTTCTCTTTTGCCAACAATTCAACGAAACCCCTGAAACGCAGAGAAAAGAAGCGATTGCTCCGCTGTTTAGAGCAAACAGCCGAAGAGGCTGATTGTAGCCGTACCTCAGTTTGGACGTTTAGCAAGGGAAATAACCCCAAATATTCATCCATTACACGAGATCTCTACTTGGGTTTTGGTCCAAGCGCAGTCACGCTTACATACAAGGTTTTTCAGGTAAACACCTTTTCAGTTGAAGCGTATATCGAACGAATAGAGCAGCAAGTTACAACAAACAATTTGAAGACGAATACCACGGCCTTGACGCTTAGCTTCAGTGAACGCACGAGAGCTTTGTACTGGATATTTTGGAATGCCTATACATTAGAACTAAACCAGACAGCATTTCTTTCACTGTTCCGTCGTGAACTAGATGATGTCTTCCGCTGGGAATTGAGATTTGCTAGGATGTTAGGCTTACTTCGTAAAAACGGTAAAAGCTATCGGCTTACCTCACGAGGTACTTACTTATACCACCTTTTGGAGCAACGTTATACACATGGCTATATCGATAGAACTTGGAAAATCGCAAGAGAAAATGAATGGCCCTCGCACATTCGATTGTATTGATTTAATGAAAAAAACCGCTCAACCCACTGTATAAGCGGAGTTGAGCGGTTTTGTTCATTTATCGGTAATGATAATACTGCTCACCTGCGGGAATAATATAGTTTGAAGAGGATGTCCTGATTATAGTTGCCAAAACCAGCGCCAAATAACGTCAGGCCTCCTACATTGACTGCATCATCTAGTACGGAAATACGAAATGACCACTGTCTATTTTGAACGTCCAGTTGATCGATCGTTACGTTGGACAATTTCTCCCCATCAATGAAAGTGCCGTTGCTGTTGATTTTGAGCATTTTAAGCAAGCCATACTGATTGATATCAGACATCCACCAATCAGGGGTATATTTGCCACGACTACCGCCAAAATCGCCAGGACTAGTCCATACGCCGAGATCTATACCGTTTAAAGAAAAGGTAATGTCCGATGGCCAATTATCATTGGTAAAGGGAGCTTCGGAAGAAAGCTCTAGCGATATTTCCAATTCAATTGGAATCTCACCCTTCAGCAAGAAATTCGGCACCTTATATTCAACGAATCCCTTCCCCAGCCAGAGAATCTTCGCATCCACTCGCTTAGGGTCAAGAAAGCAGCGTGGTTCATCGAACGTGCCAATTACTTTTTCCACCGTTGCCAGTCCGCACGTGGGTTCAATATGGAAATCAGTGTAATGACCAACAGGTATTTCTATCAAGTGAAGTTCACGGGTTGGAGTCTGCGC